>NZ_JBFAZW010000135.1:0-24873 GCF_040682015.1 Dactylosporangium sp. NPDC051485 | reverse complement strand
CAGCAGTACACCAAGGGCGAGATCATGGCGATGTACCTCAACATCGTCTACTTCGGCCGGGGTGCCTACGGGATCGAGGCCGCGTCGCAGGCGTACTTCGGCAAGCCGGCGGAGAAGCTGAACATGGCCGAGGGCATGGTCCTGGCCGGGCTGATCAAGAACCCCGAGGGCACCAAGGGCAAGGGCAGCCCGTTCGACCCGAACATTGACAAGAAGCAGGCGACGGACCGGTTCGACTACATCAAGGGTCAGATGTTGAAGCTCAACTTCTGCTCCGCGGCCGACGCGCCGACCAAGATGAAGTACCCGGACACGGTCATCACGCCGGCCGCGGCGCGGGCCAACTCCGTGTCGGCGCAGAACATCAACAAGCCCGAGGGTCTGATCATCCACCACGTGCTGGGTGAGGTCGCGGCGCTGACCGACCCGAAGACGGGCGCGTTGCTGTACGAGGACACCGACGCGGACGGCAAGAAGAACTTCGACAAGATCCGCAACGGCGGCCTGAAGATCGTCACCACGATCGACAAGGACATCCAGCCGATCGCAGTGCGCGAGGCCACCGACAACAAAGAGTCGAACATGTACAAACAGCCGGGGAACCTGCAGGCGGCCCTCGTGGCCGTCGAGCCGGGCACCGGCGCGGTCAAGGCCTACTACGGCGGCGACAGTGGCAGCGGCAATGACTACGCCGGCTACTACAACGACCCGGTGCTCGGCGACGGCAAGGACAGCTGCTGCGGCGGCCACCCGCCGGGCTCGACGTTCAAGGTCTACACCCTGGCCACGGGCCTCATGGCGGGCTACAAGATCGACTCGATGTGGGACGGCAACTCGCCGGCCGACTTCCCCAAGAGCGGTCGTACCGCGAAGAGCGGCAACCCGGTCAAGAACGCGGGCGACGGCTCCCCGTCGAAGCCCAGGTGCGACTCGGGCCACGGCGACTGGTGCACCCTGCAAGAGGTCACCGTCATGTCGCTCAACGTGCCGTTCTTCGCGCTCACCGAGGCGGTCACACCGGCCAGGGTGATCGACACCGCCCGGGCCGCGGGCATCACCGACATGTGGGCCAACGTCCAGGGCAAGTCGACCAAGATCGACCTGGTGAACAACGACGGCGCCAAGGTGTCGCCGACCTACTTCTCCACCGAGGTGGGCTTCGGGCAGTACCCCGTGACGGTCCTCGAACACGCGGGCGGCATCGCCACCTTCGCCGCGCGCGGTCTGGCCGCCAAGACCCACTTCCTCAAGGAGGTGTGGCAGGACGGCACGAAGACCTACGCCGAGGTCATCGCCCCGAAGCGGATCCCGGGCTTCACCGACCAGATGTCCGACGATCTCAACACGGTGCTGCAGGGCGTGCCGACGCACTACAAACTGAAGGCGCACGACGGGCGGCAGGTCGCCGGCAAGACGGGCACTTGGCAGTACGGCGAAGCCGGCTCGTCCAGCGGCAACGCGCACGCCTGGATGGTCGGCTACAGCGCCTACGATCCGGCGAAGAAGTCCCCGGGTCTGGCGGTGGCGGTCTGGGTCGGCAACAAGGCCAACGAGCAGCCGATCAAGGACAAGAACGGCAGAGCCGTCATCGGTGGCACGCTGCCCGGCCCGATCTGGATGGACTTCCTCGACGCCGCACTGACGCAGCTCAAGGAGCCGAAGGTCAACTTCCGGCCGCCGGCCCACACCGGGCGGATCGAGGTCGGCACCGGCATCTCGCCGCAGCCGAGCCTGGCGCCCACGTTCGACCCGAACTTCCCCGGCAACGGCAACGGCAATGGGGGCGGGGGCGGCAACGGGGGCGGACCCGGCAACCCGGGGGATACTCCGGGCCCGGGCGGTAACGGCGGCGGCATCGTCCCGACCGATCTTCCGACGCGAAGACGCTGACACCCGAGAGGTGTATGGCCACGGTCCCGGCGGTATGTTCGCCGGGACCGTGGCCCTTTTCGTGGGAGGTGGGCGTTGGACGCCGGCAGGCGCAGGGTCGTCCGGTGGGTGCTGCTCGGGCTCTTCGTGGCGCTGGTCGTCTATGGCCACGTCTGGTACCGCAACCGCCACGACTGGTTCGACCTCGGCATCTACCGCCAGGCCGTGAACTGGTGGCTGGACGGCCACAACCTCTACGACTTCGTCAAGCCCGACGACACCCAGGGCGCGCTCGGCTTCACCTACCCACCGTTCGGCGCGTTGGTCCTGGTCCCGTTCGCGGTGCTGGGCTGGCTTCCGGCCGTCGTGCTCTACAGCGTCGTCACGGTCGCGGCGGTGCTCGTCACGACGTACTGGCTGCTCGCCCCGATCGCCCGCGAGAAGGGCTGGGACCTGCCGTTCGCGCTGGTCCTGGCGCTGGCCGTGATCAGTGCCCTGGAGCCGATCCGCGAGAACTACACGTTCGGCCAGATCAACATGGTGCTCGTCCTGCTGGTCCTGGCCGACCTGCTGGTCCTGCTCCCGAGAGGGAGCCGCTGGGCCGGCGCGCTCATCGGCCTGGCCGCCGCCATCAAGCTCACCCCGGCCATCTTCGTCGTCTACCTGCTGGTCAGCCGCCGGTACCGGGCGGCGCTGACCGCCGCGGCCACCGCAGCCGCGGCCAGCCTGCTGGCGTTCGCCGTCATGCCGCGCAGTTCCGTGCGGTTCTGGACCGACGCGTTGTGGCAGGGCGAGGGGATCGGCAATGCGGCGTACACCTTCAATCAGTCCTTCTACGGCATGCTCGCCCGGCTGTCCGCCCCCGGCGAGCCCAACCGGCTCGTCTGGGCTGTGCTCGTGCTGCTCGCCCTCGGGTTCGGGCTGTGGCGGGCCCGCCGGGCGGCGCTGGCCGGCGACGAGGTGGTCGGGCTGACCATCACCGGGCTCGTCGGCTGCCTGATCAGCCCGATCACCTGGGTCCACCACATCTACTGGTTCATCCCCGCGCTGATCGTGCTGGCCGCCGCCTCCCGCTGGCGGGTGGCCCTCGCGGTCGGCGTCGCGCTCACCGTCGGGCTCGGCCTGGTCTCCTGGTACGAGCAGGGGCTGCCGGTCGACCCCTGGGGCCACGGGGTGTGGGGCTTCCTCATCAAGAACTGGTACCTGTTGCTGATGGTGGCCCTGCTCTTCGCCGTGCCGATCCGGCCCGGGGCCCGCGTCCAACCGGGGGTTACGTCCGCTTCCGAGCCAGCGACGGTACGGTGACACGATGCCGATGAGACCGGGCCAGCCGAGCCTGCGCCCTGAGCATCTAGTCGACGAGCCCGCCAACTCCGACCGCTTCATCGGTGGCCTGTCCGAGTCGATCGGCGGCCCCCTCGGCACCCACGCCGTCCGCAGCAGCGTCCGGCTGCCCGGCGGTGGCCGGTTCTGGACCCCGGCCCGCGTGGTACTGCTGCTCATCTGCGCCATGCTCAGCTTCCACTGGGTCCAGAAGTCCCCGTGCCGCGATGCCGCGTGGACGGACATGAAGCAGTACAAGTACTTCTGCTACACCGACGTCCTGGCGCTGTACTACGCCGAGGGCCTCAGCGAGGGCCAGGTCCCCTACAAGGACCACCCGGTCGAGTACCCGGTGCTCACCGGCGCCTTCATGGGCGTCCTGGGCCTGCCGGTGCACGACCTCAAGCAGCGCGGCGTCGTGCAGAACGACGGCCAGACGTTCTACGACGTCAACGCGGTCGTGCTGGGCGCCTTCGGCATCGCCGCCGTCGCCGCCACCCTCGCCGTGCGCCGCCGCCGACCCTGGGACGCGGCCCTGCTCGCCGTCGCGCCCGCGCTCTTCGTGTCCGCGACAGTCAACTGGGACCTGTTCACGGTCGGGCTGACCGCCGTGGCCATGGTCTATTGGGCGAAGCGAAAACCTGTGCTCGCCGGCGTCTTCCTAGGCCTGGCGACGGCGGCGAAGTTCTACCCGATGCTCATCATCGGCGCGCTGCTCGTGCTCAGCCTGCGCACCGGCAAATGGAAGGACTTCTTCGTCGCCGTCGGCACCGGCGTGGTCACGTGGGGGGTCGTCAACGCGCCGGTCGCGTACTTCTTCTGGGACTCGTGGATCAAATTCTGGTCCTTCAACCAGGAGCGCGGGATCGACTGGGGCACCCTGTGGTACATCGGGGCGCACTTCCCGCGGGGCTCCGGGCAGTACGGCTTCCCGTTCTTCGGGAACCTGGACACGGACCCGCAGCACGGCACGCTCAACATCCTCTACCTGGGGCTGTTCCTCATCTGCTGCGCGGGCATCCTGATCCTCGGCCTGACCGCGCCGCGCACCCCGCGCCTGGCTCAGCTGGCGTTCCTGATCGTCGCCGCGTTCCTCATCACGGGGAAGGTCTGGTCGCAGCAGTACGTCCTGTGGCTGATCCCTCTCGCGGTGCTGGCCCGGCCCAAGTGGGGGGCGTTCCTCGCCTGGCAGATCGCCGAGGTGATCTACTTCGTCTCCTTCTACGGGGAGCTCATGGGCGCCTCCGGCCGGCAGGTGTTCCCCGAGGGCGTCTTCGTGCTGGCCTCGCTCCTGCGGCTGGTCACCCTCGCGATCCTGGTCGGGTACGTGATCCGGGACATCCGTCGGCCCGAGGAGGACCTGGTCCGGACCACCTACGAAGGCCAGGACCCGGACGCCGGCGTCTACAACGACGAACTGCCCGAGGAGGAAGAAGGGCTGGCCCCTCCACCGCCGGCCCTGGCGCGGGCGGGATAGTCCGTTTCACGTGAATCACAACGGCCCGGGCGGTTTCCGCGCGGGCCGTTTGTGTGCTCGTTTCGAAATGTCGGGCGCTGGCGCGCCACGACATTCCGGACTTTTCGCCCGGCGGGGTATCTGGGGTGTTTCTGGTATCTGGGTGTTTCTGCGCTATCTGTTAGGCCGCGGCGCCGACGGGCTGGTCGGCGATGTTCAGGCGGGCTGATACGAGCATGGCCAGCAGTACGACCGCGCCGGCCACCCCGAAGACCACGTCGAGGCCGACGATGACGCTCGCCGGCTTCGAACTGATGGCCCCGCTGCTATCGGCCGGCAAGGCGGTTCACGCCGGCGGCCGCTCGGTCGTCACCACGGTAGACGTCTTGCGAGCCTGCCTCCGCGTGCGCACCGACATGCGCGCCACCTCCGGCCGGACGACGTGCCGCCGCCGACACCGAGCCGGCGAGATCGCACCTGCCCCACGAGGCGCCGATCCGCGAGGATGCGTGGGGCCGGATCGAGGCGCTGGCCGCGCTGCGGGAAGCGGCCCGGCTGGCGTCCGGCGACCGGCCGTGGACCTCGCCGTCAACCTCGGCGGGAAGGGCGGGCCCGTCGCTGCCCAGCAGTCGCCGATCCGCCGGGATGGGCCCCCTTCACCGCAGCAGCGATGGCCGCGATCGACCGAGCGGTGCGCGTGCCGCTCGCCCCGCAGCCCGGCCGCCTCGCCGTCGGCCCGCTCGTCGCCGCCGTGCTGGCCGACCCGGACGCGGCGGTGACGGCGCTGCTCACCGCGCGCGGCCTTGACCCGGACGACCTGCGCGGCCCTCGGCACGCCGTGACGATCGCCGCCATCAGCCAATGGCTCCGGGCGTTATGAACACGGCCTGGGCATCTCCGGTGGCGCGGCTCGACCTCGGGCCCGCGGCCGTTGCGGGCCCGTCCTCTCCCCGCGTTCAGCCGTCGATCTTGTACGTGATCACGTCGCCCTGTTCGGTTCGGGTGATGCCTAGGCCGTCGATCGGGGCGTCGATGGCACGTGCGTACGGCGTCCCGGCAGCCTCGTCGCGCAGCACGACCACCGTGCGGATCTTCATCTCGCGCAGCTGGGTCACGGTCGCCTGGTCCGGGAACTGCTCCATGTTGAGCCGCAGGATCTCCTGGTTGCTCGGGGTGAACCCGCTGCCGCCGTTGACCATCTTCGGGAAGCCGTCGGTGCTCCAGAGCATGACGTTCATGTCGAACAGCTGGCTGGACGGCAGCACCATCACCGGCCCCTGCACGGTGCTCATCGCCACCGGCGCGGGCGGCACCGTCGGGTTGGGGCCCATCTGGTGGTTGGGGCCCGTCTGGTGAACGCCCTCGGCCAGCACGAGCAGCAGCGGGATCAGCGTGACGATCCGCCACACCCCGGCCTGGTCGCGGACGTCGGACTGGGTGCGGTCGGCGAAGAGCTCGACGGCCCGCTCCGCGAACGCGCTCACCGCGCCGGCCGCGAGCAGCGCCAGGAACAGCGTCACCCAGACCATCAGCCGGCCCGAGGTACGAATGCCCTCGAAGCCCGGCAGCATCCGGTACAGCGCCAGGTACCCGTAGTCCCCGTCACCCGGCCCGTTGGTCCCCATGGCGAGCATCGCCGTGCCCACGGCCCCGACGCCGAGCAGGAGCCGGTGCTGCAGCCGCCAGATCGACACGAACAGGCCTGCGAACGCCAGCCCGTACAGGAAGAACCCGGGCAGCAGCGCCATCTCTGGCGCCCACCCGAGCGTCGAGCGGGCGTTGGCGTAGGCGTCGCCCCACAGCCACGACTCCGGCGGCGAGATGAAGAGCCCCTTCAGCGGTGGGGAGAACAGTCCGATGATGTCCGCGCTGCGCTTGGCCTCCTGGTGCTGCTTCAGGACCTGCAGGTACGGGTAGGCCATCATCGCGCTCACCGCGACGAACACCAGCCCGCCGCCGAGGTTGGCGAGGAGCAGCTTCCAGCCGAACGGCCGGCGCCCGGCCCCCCGGTTGCGCAGGTGCTTGTATCCCCATGTGACGGCCGAGGCCAGCACGGCGGTCAGCAGCGCATACGCGAACGGGATGCCGATGCCGAAGCCCAGGCTGATCTGCCAGGCCGCGACCAGCCAGCCGGCGAGCACCCAGCCCCACCGCCGCTTCTCCGGCTCGTACCCACGCCGCAGCGAGAACCCGTGCCCCCGCGCCAGCATCGCCAGCGCCAGCGCGATGCCACCGATCGACAGCACGTGCAGGTGCCCGGCCTGCCCCAGCCGCCACGGCGCATACGCGAACGCCGCCCCGGCCACCGCGGCCCCCGTGCGCCCTGTCCCGAGCTGGCGCGCCAGCGCATAGGCGCCGAAGAACGCGAAGGCGAAGATCAAAACAAAGATGATGTTGTACCGCACGATGGCCGCTACGGGCCCCGAACCGATCATCCCGGCCGGCGCATACCCGAGCAGCGTGTCCGAGAACGCGTAGGTGTACTGGTCCGGATAGAACGCGTTGGCCTGCCAGAGCTGCAGCGGGTCGGTCGTGAGGATGTGCCCGGCCCACGACATCTGCCACGCCTGCAGCGTCGGGTCCCAGATGTCCTGCGGGATCGTCGTAGCCGGGTACTGCAGCGCCGGCCACGTCATGATCGCCGCGAGCAGCACCGATCCGAGCGCCGCCAGCGTCCACTCGTGTGCGAAGAACCGGGCCAGGCCCGACCTGGTCCGCCGCGTGATCCGCCCGAACCGGCTCGGCACGAACTCCGGCTCCGGCGCGAACGCGGTGAACGGGTCCGCCGGCTCCTTGCTCGCCGCCGCGGCGTCCTTCCCCTCGTCGGCCTGCTCGCCGCCGTCCTCGTCCCGCCGCTGCTTGCCGGTCTCCGGCTCGTCCTCGCCCGGCTGAGCGGCGGCCGGCCCGGTGGCGCGGCCCTTCTCGTCGCCGGGCGCCTTTCCTGCCGGCTCGGTGTCGCCCGGGTCTTCGTGACCCGCGGCCTCCCCGCCCGGCTTTGCGTCGTCGGCCCCGGCCGGCGCCGGCTCCCCGGAGTGAACCCGGTCGGAACCGTCATCCCGGGCCGCGTCGGCGCCGTGCTCGGCCCTGCCGTCGGCGGAGGGTCTCTCAGCGGGCTCGGCGTCCGTGTTGCCTTGATCGCCGGGGGTGAGGTCGGTGGAGCGGCCCTTGGTCCGGGGACGGCCGTCCGATGGCGGCTCCTCCGACACCGTCGGCTCCGACGAAACGTTGCTCACGCCAGCCGCTCCCGCAGGTAGTTGATGTCGGCGGTCTGGCCCTCGGCCCCGCCGGGGGTCTCGACGAGCGCCGGCGCGCCCGCCGCACGGATGACCGCCACGATCAGCTCCGGATCGATCTCGCCCGCGGTCATGTTGTCGTGCCGGTCGCGGCCGGAGTCGAAGCCGTCGCGCGAGTTGTTCGCGTGGATCAAGTCGATGCGGCCGGTGATGGCCTTGACCCGCTCGACGATGTCGAGCAGATCCTCGCCGCCGGCGAAGGCGTGGCACGTGTCGAGGCAGAAGCCGACCTCATAGTCGCCGATCGCGTCCCAGAGCCGGGCGAGGTTGTCGAAGCGGCGGGCGCAGGCGTTGTCGCCCCCGGCGGTGTTCTCGATCAGGACCGGCGTTGCGAATCCGCCCTGGTCGGCGGCGTAGGCAAAGGTCTTGCGCCAGTTGTCGAAGCCCGCCGCGAGGCCGTCGGCCTTCTCGACGTGGCCGCCGTGGACGATGATGCCCTTGGCGCCGACCTTGGCCGCGCCGGCCGCGTGGCTGAACAGCAGCTTGCGGCTGGGAATCCGGATGCGATTGTTCGACGATGCGACGTTGATCCGGTAGGGCGCGTGAATATAGACGTCGGTCTCGGCGCTGCGGAGCGCCTCCGCATCGTCGCGATCCTTCGGATCGGTCCAGCCCTGCGGGTCTGTCAGGAAGAACTGGATGAGGTCGGCGCCCCGGGCGGCCGCCTCGGCCAGCGGCTCAGCGGGGTCGACGTGAGCACCGATTCGCATGCCGCAGAGCCTACGACGTGGGTGTGACAGTTTGTGCGGCGTGCCGGTGGCGCCGACCGAAGGGTCCGGAATGCCAGGCTTCCGTCACCGTCCAGTCGCCCCCGTCGTTACGCACGTAGCCGCCCGTGATCGCCCCGGCGATCGAGCGGGCCTTGTACAGCTCGATGGAACGACCCCCAATCGATTCCCCGAACCCTGGATGGCTACTGGATGGCTACCTTGTCTGGACACCGATCGGCAGTCCGCCTGGCGGCTACCGCCGTGGCACTCGCCGCTGCGGCCCTGACCGTGGGCGCCAGCCCGGTGAGCGCCGCCCCTGAGACACCGACGGTGGAATTCGCCGGTGGCAGCGTGCTGAGCCTGCTGGTCTGCAAGTCCCAGCCGAGCACGGGCAACGTCTCGGTGCCGGCCGACTCGCGGGTGAACTTCGTCAACCGCCTCGGCCAGAACGCGAACCTGAAGGTCGACGGCCAGAGTGTGGCCACGGTGCAGCCCAACCAGCAGGTGCCGGTCCTGTTCAAGAAGGGGCCGGTCGAGGTCGCGATGACCTTCGACTGTGGCGTCGGCGTGGTGCAGCAGTTCAAGTCGGTCTCGGTCGGCGTGACCGCGGCGCCGGCCCCGACCGCTACGCAGGCGACGCCCGGGCAGGCGCGCACCGGCGGCGCGACCCACCCCGCACCCGCCGGGCCCGCCGGTGCCGCGGCCGGCGCGGCGAACCACGCGATGAGCACCGGCGCCGCGGCCCAGTCGTCGAAGGCGCCGCGCGGCCAGGCCGGTGCGGCGACCGCCACGGACGCCGCCGGCGAGTCCGGCACCGAGCCGATCGACCCGTCGCTGCTCGACCCGAGCGCCGCTGCGGCCCCGGCGGTGGGCGCCGGCCCGAGTACCCCGGTCGACGACCGGGTGCTGGTGGAGGTGCCGGTAGCGGCGAGCGGACCGGCGCGCAACGGCCCCGCCGGCCTGCTGGCGCTCGTGGCGACGGTCTGCGCGGTCGGCGTGGGAATCGCCGCAATTCGGGCTATTATTGCTCAACGGGCATCACGCGCGAGCTTCGCATAAGGTACGGTTTTCCCTAGCTCCGCGGGGCGCAGTCATCCAACGCACCGGTGTGGTCGTTCCTCCCCAGGTCCCACCCAAAGAAGCGGATGACGCGCCCCGCGGTCTTTTTCTGTCTTGACACCTCAGCGTGTACTCTGGTTCGGTCCATCGGCTTTTCGCGCGGATGGACGACGCATGACCTCCTGCCGCGGATGGACCGCGGCCGCTTAGCCCGTAGGAGGTGAGAACGTCTTGCGTCATTACGAGATCATGGTGATCCTCGACGGAAGTCTCGAGGAGCGCACCGTCGCCCCGTCGCTCGACACGTATCTCAACGTGATCCGGACGTCGGGTGGCTCGGTGGAGAAGCTCGACGTGTGGGGCCGCAGGCGCCTCTCGTACGAGATCAACAAGAAGACCGAGGGTATCTACGCCGTCATCGACCTCCAGGCCTCGCCGGAGTCGGTTGCCGAGCTGGACCGTCAGCTGCGACTCAACGAGTCCGTGCTGCGCACCAAGGTCATCCGGCCCGAGGTCCGCTGAGCGGAAACCCCGGGCGAGATCGATCTGCTTCGCCCGGCCACGGTCGCGGGCGCGACGGCAAAAACTGTCGTACCCCTGTGACATCGTGGCCATACACCAGCGCGCGAGGAGTTGACTCATATGGCAGCGGGAGATACCACCATCACGGTCATCGGTAACCTGACCGAGGACCCTGAGTTGCGTTTCACTCCGTCGGGAGCAGCGGTCGCCAAGTTCCGGGTGGCATCCACCCCCCGGATCATGGACCGTCAGACCAACGAGTGGAAGGACGGCGAGCCGCTGTTCCTGTCCTGCACGGTGTGGCGGCAGGCGGCCGAGAACGTCGCCGAGTCGCTGACCCGCGGGTCTCGGGTCATCGTCTCCGGTCGGCTCAAGCAGCGGACCTACGAGACGCGCGAGGGTGAGAAGCGCACCGTCATCGAGCTGGAGGTCGACGAGGTCGGCCCGTCGCTGCGCTACGCGACTGCCAAGGTGCAGAAGATGTCGCGCAGCTCTGGCGGTGGCGGTGGCTTCGGCTCGGGCGGCGGCGGCGGCAACGGCGGCGGCGGTGGCGGAGGCGGCGGGTACAACGATGACCCGTGGGCCAACGCGACGCCGGCTGGCGGTGGCGGCGGTGGCGGCAGGTCGAGCTCATCCTTCGACGACGAGCCCCCGTTCTAATGGCATCAGGAGCAAGAGCAATGGCGAAGGCTGCGGCCCTGCGCAAACCGAAGAAGAAGGTGAACCCTCTCGACAAGGAGGGCATCGCCTACATCGACTACAAGGACACCGCCCTGCTGCGGAAGTTCATCTCCGACCGCGGCAAGATCCGCGCTCGGCGGGTGACCGGTGTGACCGCCCAGCAGCAGCGGCAGATCGCGCGCGCCGTCAAGAACGCGCGCGAGATGGCGCTGCTCCCCTACACCGCGACCACGCGCTAAGGGGCGGCCGATATGAAGATCATCCTTACCCAGGAGGTCACCGGCCTCGGGACCCCCGGCGACATCGTCGAGGTCAAGGACGGTTACGGCCGTAACTACCTGCTTCCGCAGGGCTACGCGATTCCGTGGTCCAAGGGTGGCGAGAAGCAGATCGTGACGATCAGGCGTGCCCGCTCGGCCCGCGAGATCCGCGATCTCGGCCACGCCAACGAGGTCAAGGCCCAGCTCGAGGGCCTGACGGTCAAGCTGTCGGTTCGCGCCGGCAAGGAAGGCCGCCTCTACGGCTCGGTCACCTCGGCCGAGGTCGTCGAGGCCGTGCAGAAGGCCGGCGGGCCCCAGCTGGACCGCCGCCGCCTCGAGCTGCCGGGCCACGTGAAGTCGGTCGGCGACTACAAGGTGCAGATCAAGCTGCACCCGGAGGTCGCCGCGGTCTTCACCCTGAAGGTCACGGCCGCGAAGTAGCACCACCAGGCACGGCAGAAGGGGCCCCTCATGGCGAGGGGCCCCTTTCGCATCTCCCCGCCGGCCCACAGGCGACCATCGGCCGAGGTCGGTGGCGGCTGGGGGCAACGCGCGGGGAGCCATGCAGGGCAGCACGCCGTGTGGCAGATCGGCGAACTGGCCGCGGTGGTCGTAGCTGCGGCACGGCCGGGGAACCTACGGGGGCAGCCCGCGCGCCGGGTGCCAGCTGGAGCGGCCCACGCGCTGAGCGTGCCCCACAGCCAAGGGACGAGGACGGCCAGCGCCCCGGGCGGGAGGCCAAGCCCCGAACGGTCAGGTCACGGACGGCTAAGTTGCGGGCGGTCAAGCCACGGGCGGTCAAATCGCGGGCTGTCGAGCTGCGGGCGGACAAGTGGCCCGGCTGCGATCGGGAGCGGACCGCGGCGCTCAGCGGCTCGGGTGAAGGAGTGGCCAGCGGGCCGGGGTGGAGGGGTCAGATTGCCATGTCGACGAAGCGGGACAGGTGGAGCTGGGCGGCGACCGTCACGGTGTCGGTGGGGCCGTTTCGGTGCTTGGCGACGATGAAGTCGGCCTCGCCCGCGCGCGGGGACTCCTTGTCGTAGTAGTCGTCGCGGTGCAGCAGGATCACGACGTCGGCGTCCTGCTCGATCGAGTTGTGCGTTGCGATGCCGTTGGCGACGAAGTTGTGCACGCCGAGGACGGTCGCGTCGTACACCTCCTGCTCGCCGATGCTCTCAATCGAACGGATCTCATCCCAGAAGACGTCGTTCGTGGCATGCAGGTCCAGGTCGGCGCGGTCCAGGACCGCCGCCACTTGCGCCAGTCGGGACCGGCTCGGCGCGTGCTGCCACATTCCATTGCCGTTGGACTGCGCTGCCATGGCCGGCGTGAAGTCCCGGTGCGGGACTCCCTGCTCGACCAGCGCCGCACGGACCGAGTCCCACACTTGCTTCGGGATCGTGTCGACGTTCGGATTGGCGGTGAGCTCCTCGAGCCGCGCACCCAGCCGCTCGCACGGCCCTCCCCGCGCGCCGTGGACGCCGATCTCGCGAATGAAGCGGAGCTGCTCGTCGCGGCCGGACACCTCGAGCGTGTGGCCCGGCCCGTGCGGCCCCGGTGTGGTCGTGCGCATGTGCGACGTAATGCCGAAGCGCAGCAGCAGGCGGGCAATCCCGTCGAGCATTGCCGGGCTCGTGGAAGCGAAGGAGATGCGCCCTGCGTTCGACTCCGGCAGCAGCGTGACCGAACCATCGGTCGCCCACAGGTGCCGTAGGAAGAGTCGGACCTGCTCCTTGGGAAGTGCGAACAGCGCGTCGGGGAGGAACTTCTCATGCGCGCGCAGCCCGAACAGCCCGAGCCGGTCGAGCCACTCGGCGATCGGGTCGCGCCGGCCGTGGGCCGGGCGAGACGGGGCGGGAAAACGCAGCGTCGACGCCGGGTCGTCGTCACGCACCGCGGTGATCCCGAAATGCGCCGCCGCCTCGGCGACCGTTGCCAGGTTGGCCTCGTCGACGCTCACGTAGCGGATCGGCTGCCGCCGGACGAACGACCCGTCGCCCAGTAGGTGGGCGAGGAGTACCACCTCCGGCTCCGGCCAGGGCTCGATCGCCAGCGGCGGCGGCACGTGCCGCGGCACCGCGATCCGGCCGCCGACCGCGAGCTCACCGAGGGGCGTCCAGCCCGAGAACGCGAGGAACGGATGGTTGGCCGTCGCCTCGATCACCCGTCCGGACGCGAGCCGCATCCGGAACACTTCCTTCCGCCCGCTGGAGAACGCGTGGGTCATCGTGCGCGGCACGTATTGCAGCTTCTCGTTCAGCGCCCACACCGGAACGTCCCGCGTGCCGGAGGCCATCAACTCGCCGATGGTGATCTCTGCGTTGGTGTCGGCCCGCATGATGCGCGTTGCGGCGGTCAGACAGCCCGACTCGCGCAGGTCGGACAGCTGGGGGCGCTTGTCGGTGCGCTGCTCCGGGCCACGGTTGAGCTGGCTCACCGCGACGACCGGGCACTCGACCTCCTTGGCCAGCAGCTTCAGGCCACGGGACAGGTCGGCGACCTCCTGCTGGCGGCTCTCCGTGCGCTTCGGGCTGGTCATCAGCTGCAGGTAGTCGACCACGATGAGCTTTAGGTCGTGGCGCTGCTTGAGCCGGCGGGCCTTCGCGCGGATCTCCATCAGGTTCATGCTCGGGGTGTCGTCGACGAAGAGCGGGGCCTCGCTGATCTCGCCCATGCGCCGGGCCAGCTTGGTCCAGTCGTCGTCGGAGAGCTGGCCCGAGCGGAGCACGTGCAGCGGCACCCGTGCCTCGGCCGAGAGCAGGCGCATGACGATCTCGACCTTGGACATTTCCAGGCTGAAGATCGCCGAGGCCATGTTGTGCTTGACCGAAGCCGCGCGGCTGAAGTCCATGGCGGCCGTTGAGTTGTGGGTGGGGATCATCGCCCGCCCGGCGAGGTACATGTGATCGGCGTTGTCGACCTGCACGCAGCGCACCGGCACGCTCGGCACCGGGCGGACGGCGACGATGAAGCGCGTCGAGGTGCGGGCGGTGGTCACCGTGCGTCGGCGCTGCAGAATCGCGGTCTGCTTGCGCTCGAGCCGGAACACCTGATCGGCGGTGGTGAAGTTCAGGGTGTACGCGATCGAGGAGGATGGCGTGCGCCCGCGAACAGGCCGCCGGGTCATCGTGCAGCGGTACCCGAGGCTGACCACGAGCTCGAATACGTCGTGGGCGAGGCGTTCACTGGTGGACGTGAACTGCACGTTGCCGGTCGATGTGACGGTGCCGTCGGTGTCGAGGAGGCCGGCGAGCAGGGCGCGGCGCTGGGATTCCGACACGCGGAGGTAGTGCGCGGGGATGTGCTTGTTGCCCAGGACACCCAGCTCGCGAAGCTGCCGGGTCAGGGAGTTGCCGGGCTCGGCGGCGTGCAGACCGTAGAGCATCGGGTGGGCGGTGCTCGGCCTGACCCGGATGCCTTCGGCGGCGATCGCCTCGGCGATCTGAGGGTCTCCCGTGGTCAGGCGCGGGGCGGCCGAGTGGCCGTCGCCGAGCCAGGCGCCGAGCGTATATGGCGGCACGGGGAGGTCGCGCTCCGGCAGCTGCAGCGCCGCGGCATTCTCGACTGCGTGGTTGGCCCGGCCGTCCGCGAGGTGGTAGAGCGTGGCGGCGATCTGCGCGGTCGTGACCACGTCCGGATGCGTCGCGGTTGTCTCCGCGTTGACCAGCCGGTTCACCCGCCGGTTCAGTGCCTCGAGCAACGCCCGTCGCGAGTAGGCCGGCATGGAGCGCGACCACGGGCGACCCGCCCGGGTGTACTGCCGGACGAGCGTGCCCACCTGGCCGACCTCATGTCCGGCGACGTGCAGGACGTGCCGGAACCGGTCGCCGACAAGTTCGACAGCGTCGCCGAATGTGACCAGTTGGTCCGGGCCGGTCGCCGCCGCCCGGTGGACGGCGGCAAGTTCGGCACGGGCCGCGGTCGGCCACTGCGGCGACCGCTTGTTCTCGGCTCGCTGGCGGCGAGCGGCCCGGGTCGTGGTCTTCCACAGGTGCTCGGCATCGGCGACGATTACCGAGCCGTCGGAGAACTCGACCTCGAAGCAGGGCCGGCCGTGGCGCACCTCGAACGCGTTGACCACGGTCGTCGGGCGGCCGTCGGCGCCCAATAACCGATCGCCGGCACGGACCTCGGCCATCGTGGTCCAGCCGTCCGGCGTGGGTAGCGGCGTGTCGAGGGCCAGGGCCTTCCCGAGACCGGGCCGACCGGCGACGATGATCAACTGGCCGGCGTGCAGGCCGTTGAGCAGGCGGTCCAGGTCGCTGAAGCCCGTCGGGACGCCGGTCATCATGCCGCCCTGGGCGCCGACGGCCTCGATCTCGTCCAGGGTGGGCTGCAGCATCTCGGCGAGGACGGCGAAGTCCTCGCTCACGCGCTTCTCGGTGACGTCGTAGATGGCCTGCTGGGCCAGGTCGACCACGTCGTCGACGTCGCGGCCGCCCTGGCCGCTGGAGCCGTAGCCGAGCTGGACAATGCGGGTGCCGGCCTCGATGACGCGGCGCAGCACGGCGCGCTCGGCGACGATGCGGGCGTAGTAGCTGGCGTTGGCGGCGGTCGGGACCGTCGTCATGAGGGTGTGGAGATACGGGGCGCCGCCGATCTTGGCGATGTTGCCCGAGTCGGTCAGGGTGGCGGCGACCGTCACGGCGTCGGCCGGCTCGCCGCGGCCGTAGAGGTCCAGGATCGCGTCGAAGATGATGCTGTGGGCCGGCTTGTAGAAGTCGTGGGTCTTCAGGATCTCCACGACGTCGGCCACGGCGTCCTTGGACAGCAGCATGCCGCCCAGGACGCTCTGCTCGGCCGCCACGTCCTGGGGTGGGGTGCGCTCGAAGGTCTCGGCGCCGCCCGCGGGGCGCTCGCGCTCGGGGCGCTGGCCCGGCGGCTCAGGGCTCGCGTCGTCCCACGGATCCGTTCGCCTGTCGTCTGTGATCGACACTTCGCCCCCCAACGTCACCCCCGCTCGCGGGTGTGACGAGTCCTCGCCGGCGCGCAACGCGCCTGGGCAACCGTATGGGGCGACTGGCGTTCGAACAAAGTTAGCCGGTGGAAAAGGGTATGGACAACCTGTGGAAGACGGGGCCCAAGCTTGGGAAACGTTGTGCACAGGGCTGTGGATAACTCCTCGTGACGTACCGCTGCATGGGTCTTGAACTGGTCTTTCGTCATCCACAGCCTGTGTGTGGAAGAAAGAGGGATGCGGATCTTTCGGCTGGACGGCCGATTGCGCGAAGGTCACGAACAGGTGACGCTCCGGCACGTGGGTTACCCGGATTGGGAGAGGTCTCGCGGCGGCCGCGAGCGCCAGGGGACGGAGACCGGGCGATGGGATCCGCGGCAGGAGCGGTGGATCCCCCAGCAGCGCGCGCCCGATCGGGACGACTACTACGGCGTCGAGCCGTTCCCGGCCCGCTCCGACCCGCGCCGGCCGGGCCACGGCCGGGTCCTCGACCACGACGACTGGGTCGAGGGCGACGCCGAGGACGAGGACGAGGACGACGAGCCGGACCAGCGCAGCGTCTACATCGGCTCGTTCGTGGCGACCGCGTGCTGGTATCTGATCCCGCTCGCCATGTACGCCGGCTGGTCGTTCACGCTGTCGTCGCAGCCGCGCCCGGGCTGCACCAATGCCTTCGGGCTGGCGTGCCCGGCGCCGCGCTCGGAGGCGTTGAGCCACCTCATGAGCGAGGTGCCCGAGATCGCGGTGGCGATGGCCATCAGCATCGTGATCGCCATGATCCTGGGCAAGGTGACGACGGGCTGGCGGCCGTTCGCGATCGGGTTCGCCAGCGCTGTGCTGGGGGCGGGGGTGGCGACGGTCGCGTTCGCGGTACTCAAAACGCAACTGCACGCATAGATCACCGTTAGGTCACCTTCCGGTCACGCCGGGAGCCGCCGGCGACGAGCCCTCGTCTGACTGACCACACACACCTCAGGGAGGGCATCGATGGTCAGTCAGTTGCGCGTGGTCGCGGTCGCGGCGCTCGCACTCACGGTGCTCGCCGCGTGCGGGGCGGGCGTGGAGGAGCGCAGCTCGGACAGCGGCAAGGCGGCGCCCAGGGTCACCGGCTACGGGCCGCCGGGCACTCCGGAAGGCCTCGCCAAGGGCGCCGCGACCGCCGAGGCCGCCGGCCGCGCGGCCGAGGGCGAGGTCGCGGCGGCCGACCGGCCCGTGTCGACGTTCGCGGTGGACGTCGACACGGCCTCGTACGGCTTCGCGCGGCGCACCCTCGCGGCCGGGCGCCGGCCCCAGGCCGGCACGATCCGGCCGGAAGAGTTCGTCAACGCGTTCGACCAGCAGTACCGCGAACCGGAGGGCAACGGCTTCGCGATCAGCGCGGACGGGGCCCGGCTGCCGGACACGCACCGCAACGCCGGGGACGGCGCGCGGCTGCTGCGCGTCGGGCTGCAGACCCGTGGCGAGTCCGACGCGACCCGCCCGGACGCGGCGCTGACCTTCGTCGTGGACGTGTCCGGGTCGATGGCCGAGGCGGGCAAGCTCGACCTGGTCCAGCACGGGCTGAGCACGCTCGTCGACCAGTTGCGCCCGACCGACTCGGTGGCCGTCGTGGCGTACTCCGACCGGGCCGAGCTGCTGCGCCCGATGACCCCGGTGCGCGACCGGCAGGGCCTGCGGGACGCGATCGGCCGGCTGAAGGTCTCCGGGAGCACGAACCTGGAGGCGGGCCTGCGGATGGGGTACGACACGGCCCGTCAGGCCTTCCGCGCCTCGGCCACCAACCGGGTCGTCCTGCTCTCCGACGGCCTGCCGAACGTGGGCACGACCGACGCGACGGCGCTGGTCAGGTCGGTGCAGGAGGCGGCGGCCAAGCAGATCAGCCTGCTCGGCGTCGGCGTGGGCAGCGACTACGGCGACAAGTTCATGGAGCAACTGGCCGACAAGGGCGACGGCTACGTCGTGTACGTCAGCGACGTGGCCGAGACGGACCGGGTCTTCGTGCAGCAGCTCCCGTCGACCGTCGCGCTGCGCGCCCTCGACGCGAAGGCGCAGGTCGAGTTCGACCCGAAGACCGTGCTGTCGTACCGCTTGATCGGCTACGACGACCGGGCGCTGTCGGCCTCGGAGTTTCGCAACGACCGGGTGGACGGCGGCGAGGTCGGGCCCGGCCACGCGGTGACCGCCCTCTACGCATTGCACCTGCGGCCCGGCGCGCAGGGCCACCTCGCCGACGTGCGGGTGCGCTGGCAGGACCCGAAGACGCGGGAGGCGAGCGAGCTGAGCCAGCCGGTGACGGTGACGGTGCTGGACGAGGGCTTCGACCGCGCCCCGGCACCGGTGCGGGTCTGCTACGCCGCGGCGTACCTGGCCGAGGTACTGCGGGCCAGCCGCTACGGCGACGAGGTGCGGCTGGCCGACCTCGAGGCGATCGCGGCGCGCGCTGGGGACGGGCGCCAGGTCCGGGAGCTGGTCGAGACGATCAACGCGGCGGCCAAGCTCTACCCCTGAAGCAGGCGGGTGACGTCGGCGTCGGCGAGCTGGCGGAAGTCGTCGTAGTACCGGCTCACGGCGCCGAAGTCGGCCTCGGCGATGGGGCAGATCACCTCGTCGGCGGCGCGGCGCAGGCGGGCGACGGCGGTGTCGGCGCCGACCGGGGCGGCCAGCACCACCCGGGCGGCGCCGAGGCTGCGGGCCACGGCGACCGCGGCCCCCGCCGTCGCCCCGGTGGCCAGGCCGTCGTCGACGACGAGGGCGACCCGGCCGGCGAGGTCGAGCGGGTCGCGGCCGAGCCGGAAGAGCCGCTCGCGGCGCTCGAGCTCGGCCTTCTCGTGCCGCACGACCAGGTCGATCTCGTCGGGGTCGAGCCGTTCGGCGATCTCGTCGTTGAGCACCTGCACGTCGCCCGGGCCGAGGGCGCCGAACGCGACCTCGGGCGCCCAGGGCACGCCGAGCTTGCGCACGACGAGCACGTCGAGCGGCAGATGGAGGCGGCGGGCGACCTCGGCGGCCACCGGCACGCCGCCGCGAACCAGGCCCAGGGTCACGGCGTCGGGACGGTCGGCGTACTCCACCAGGAGCTCGGCCAGGGCCGCCCCGGCCTCGACCCGGTTGCGAAAGCCCATTCCCCCTGTCTACACCGGGTCGGGCTTCGGTAAACGCAATGACCACCACAGGGCGAGGAAGGCGACCGGGTACAGCAGGTAGCCGAAGCGGGTGCTCGGCGTGAGCATGATGGCGGCGGTCAGCCCGGCGGCCACGTACGCGGCGGCCGCCCCGGCGTCGGCCGGCGGCCTGCGCAGCAGCCGGACCGCGATCACCGCGCCCGCCAGCAGGAGCAGGACGAGCGCGATGCTGCGCCCGCCCTCGGTGGCCGCCGCGATGAGGTGCCCGGGCAGCGGGGACTGCGCCGGACTCTCGACCAGGCCGTGGCCCGACGGGAAGCGCAGGGCGTTTTCGAGGTACGCGTCCGGGTCCACCACCAGCGCCGGCACCAGGGCCAGGATCGGCAGGCCGAGCGCCCCGGCGGCGAACCGGGCCGCCACGGCCGACCTCCCGCGGCGGACCGCCAGGACGAGCAGCACCAGGGCGACCGGGAGCGCGAAGAGCTTGAGCGCCCCGGCGGCGCCGATCGCGATCCCGGCGGCGCCGAAGCGGTCGCGGGCGGCCAGGGCGATGGCCAGCAGGCACAGGGCGAGCACGGGCAAGTCGTCGCCGCCGGTGGCGAGGGTCAGCGTGGCCAGGGGGAGGGCGGCCACGGCCTGCAGCGGGCGCAGCGTGCGGTCGTCGGAGGCCAGGGGGCGCAGCAGGCTCATGCAGTACCACAGGCAGAACATCGTGACGATCGCGAACCAGACGCGGGCGTCGGTCCACCACGCGGCGCCGAAGGCCGCGCGCGGCAGGCCGAAGACGGCCATGCCGGGCTGGTACGGCGCGTAGCCCAGCAGGCGATCGGCGCCGGGAAGGGCGGCGATGGCATCGTGGCCCAGGTACGGCGTGCCGCTGTCCACCAGCCGCCGGCCCATCTGCTCGACGACCAGCACCTCTTCCTGCGCGCGATCGGTGCGGCCGCCGGCGCGCTGCACGGCCTCGGCGACGAGCGGGAGCAGGGCGGTGGCGGCGAAGGCCAGGTACGTCACCGGCCGCCGGCCCAGGACCAGCACCAGCGCGACGGCCACCGCGTAGCCGATCCAGGCGATGGCGCCCCACGCCCGGTGGGGCAGGAGGGTAGAACTCAGCGCGGTGATCCCGGCGAAGGCGGCGCAGAGCGCGTAGCCGGCGGCGTCGAGGAGGCGGGGGCGCAGGTCGGTGGCGATGCGACCCATTCTGGCCCGGCGGCTCAGGTGGAGCGCTCGCGGCCCGGGGGCTCGCCGCCCATGCTCATCCGGCGGGCCCGTCGGCTGCGCGACATGCGGATGACCGCGCCCGTGTCGTGCAGCGGGGCGGCCAGGTGGCCCCGGCCGCGCTCCAGGGCGGCCAGCAGCCGGTCGGCCGGCATGGCGCGGGCGAAGAGGTGCCCCTGGCCGGCCGGGCACCCGAGATCCCACAGCTGCTGGCGCTGGTCCTCCCGCTCCACCCCCTCGGCCACCACGAGCAGGTCGAGGCTGCGGCCGAGGTCGATGGTGGAGCGCACGACGGCGCCCGGTGCGGAGGTCTCCATCGCGGCGACGAAGCTGCGGTCGATCTTGAGCTCGTCGACCGGCACCCGGGCGAGGGTGGCCAGGGACGAGAAGCCGGTGCCGAAGTCGTCGAGGGCGAGGCGGATGCCCAGGTCGTGCAGGGCGGCCAGGACGTCGTCGACGACCTCGAGCTTGCTCAGCGTGACCGACTCGGTGAGCTCGATGACCAGCGCCGAGGAGGGCACCCCGCGGGCGCCGAGCCGGCGGGCCACCGCCTCGGGGAACGAGGGGTCGAGCAGGCTGCGCGGGGAGACGTTGACCGCGACCGGCACCGGGTAGCCGGCGTCGCCCCACTCGATCGCCGCGGCGAGGGCCTGGTCGAGCACGGCGTCGGCGAAGGCGGCGAGCTGCCCGGAGCGCTCGATGGCGCCGAGGAAGCGGTCCGGCGGCAGGTAACCGCGGTCGGGGTGGTGCCACCGGGTCAGCGCCTCGGCGGCGATGACCCGCCCGCTGGCCAGGTCGACGATGGGCTGGAAGTGCACGGTGAACTGCCGCTCGGCGAGCGCCCGGGCGAGGTCGCCGCCGAGGGTGAGGCTGCCGACGTCGGCGGTGTCGTGGGACTGGGCGTAGACGACGATGCGCTGGCCCTCCTGTTTGGCCTGGTACAACGCGACGTCGGCCCGGCGCAGCAGCTCTCCGATCGTCCCGCCGGTGCCGGTGGCCACGCCGCAGCTGGCCTCGATGCTGATGCGCATGTCGTCGAGCGCGATCGGCGGGGTGAGCGCGTTGAGCATGGTCTGCGCGCGCAGCTCGGCCAGGGCGGGGGCGCTGAGCCCGGCGAGGATGACCGCGAACTCGTCGCCGCCGAAGCGGGCGACCAGGTCGCCGGGGCGGGCGGCGGCGGTCAGGCGCTCGGCGACCGCGACGAGCACCCGGTCGCCCTCGGCGTGCCCGAGGGTGTCGTTGACCTCCTTGAAGTGGTTGAGGTCGATGAGCACCACGCCGACCACGCCGGCGCCCGAGCCGACGGTCAGGATCTCGTCGCCGTACTGCTGCAGCCGCCGCCGGTTGGCCAGCCGGGTCAGCGGGTCCTGGGCCGCGGCCCGCGCGTGGCTGTCGGCCAGCCGCTGCGTCTCGGCGAAGGTGGCGGCGTTGCGGATCGCGGTGCACAGGGCGGCGGTGAAGGTGCGCAGGGTGTACTGCTCGCGCTCGGTGAACCGGACGGGGCCGTGGCCGCGCCAGCGCAGCCGCAGCTCGCCGAGGTCCGCGTCGCCGCGGTAGCTCTCCAGCGCGACCGGGATCAGGAAGCCCTCGGCGGCCGGCGCGTCCTCGGGGGCGCCGTCGAAGAGGATCTGGGTGCCGTTGCTGCGCACCAGCCGGTCGCCCCCGGTCGGCGGGTGGATCTCGACCTCGGCCTCGTCGGTGGAGAAGATGTCGGCTGCGCGCCGGACGGCGGCGTAGAGCACGGCGGTCTGGTCGACGGAGTTGAACTCGTCGGTGGCCTCGGCGAGGCGCTGCCAGGCCTCGTTGCCCTGGCGGGTGCGGACCTGGTTGGCCGCGGCGAGGTGGATCGCGTAGACCAGCGGCGGCAGGACGAGCAGCAGCCACTCGCTGATGTGGTAGGCGGCGATCGTGGCCAGCGCGACCGCGAAGAGCCCCAGCCGGGGGACCACCTGGGTGTTGAGCTGGGCGACCAGCCGCTGCCGGTAGGAAGTGTCGGTGACCGTCGCGAACAGCGCCTGCGAGACGATCTCGTCGGTCAGGGTGTAGGCCAGGAACGCGGCGAACATGCCGGGAATGACGTCGGCAACCGCGAATCCGGGTTGCAGCAGAATCGGATGCAGCCCGGTCAGGGTGGCGGCGAAGGCGGCCGCGGCGGCGCACAGCGTCTCTTTCGCGACATTGAAGCTCACCTTTACCGGGTCGCTGAAGCGACGGGTGAGCATTTGGAGCAGTTTGCCGCAGAGTGTCCCGAGAATGAGCGGCGCGGCGGGCAGGAAGGCCGCGCCGACGGTGATGATCGCGGTGGTCGGCGAAGTCTCGATCGTGGTCGACCGGACCCGGACGCGGATGACCACGAAGCCGTTGCCGATCATCACGAGGATCAGCGCGAGCATCGGCAGGAACTGCTGCTCGTGGTCGGTGATGTGCCCTAGGGCCCAGAGGCCGACGCCGGCTCCGCCGACGACGACGGGACCAACGAGACGCCACGGGCGCCGGTTGGTCGCGTCGTCGGTTCGCGGTCTGGTCTGCATCGCCGTCGATGCCCATCGTTACCGGCGTTGTGCCGGCGTTGTCAATCCGTCGTGCGGGCTAAGCCCAGTCGTGATCCTTGCGCATCATTTCGCCTCCAAAGGTCGTCTGCTGATACGACCCCCCGCTGCGTCTCATGGATCGAAATAAATCGAAGCCGTGAGCGCTGAACGCAGCCTAGGGTGCGAATCGCAAGATGCTCAAGGCGATTTGTCGGTCGAATCATAGTTTGCGAACTATAGCGGTCCTTGTCACGAATTGATGAGGTGAAGTGACGCTCCGTATGCCGAATCGACGCGGTCAGCCCCTAGCGTGCGGGATCAAGCCGCTGTTCGCGCGGCGAGGACTAAGCTCGCCGGGTGTCGAGAGAGCTGACCCATGTGGACGCGTCGGGCGCCGCCCGGATGGTCGACGTGGCCGCCAAGGAAGTCACCGCGCGGCGAGCGGTCGCGGCGGGAGTCGTGCGCACCACAGCCGAAGTGGTCGCCCTGCTGCGCGACGGAGCCCTGCCCAAGGGGGACGCGCTGGCGGTGGCTCGGATCGCCGGGATCATGGGGGCCAAGCGCACCCCGGACGTGATCCCGCTGTGCCACCCGATCGCCCTGCACGGCGTGACCGTGGACTTGACGCTGGGTGACGACTCGATCTCCATCGAGGTCGTGACCCGCACCGCGGACCGCACCGGCGTGGAGATGGAGGCGCTCACGGCGGTGGCGACGGCCGGCCTCGCCCTCATCGACATGATCAAAGCGGTCGACCCGGCGGCCTCGCTGGACGCCGTGCGCGTGCTGCGCAAGGAGGGCGGTAAGACCGGGGTGTGGGAGCGAGCGCGATGAAGGCCGTCGTGGTGGTGGCCTCCAACCGGGCCGCGGCCGGGGTCTACGCCGACACCAGCGGGCCGCTGCTCGCCGAGGGCCTGCGTGGCCTGGGTTTCGAGGTCGGCGAGCCGGTGGTCGTGCCCGACGGGGAGCCGGTCGAGGCGGCGCTGCGCGCGGCCGTGGCCGAGGGGGCCGACGTCGTGCTGACCAGCGGCGGGACCGGGATCACGCCGACCGACGCGACGCCGGAGATGACCCGGCGGGTGCTCGACTACGAGGTGCCGGGCATCGCGGAGGCGATCCGGTCGGCCGGGGCGGCCAAGGTGCCCACGGCGATCCTGTCGCGCGGGCTGTCCGGCGTCGCCGGGCGCACCCTGATCGTCAACCTGCCGGGCTCCCGAGGGGGCGCCAAGGACGGCCTTGCCGTCCTGGGGCCGGTGCTGGCCCACGCCGTCGACCAGCTGCGCGGCGGGGACCACTAGGCTTTCCCACGTGACGTTACCGATCGCCTGGGCCGCCGCCCGCGAGGTGGTGTTCGAGGCGGGCTCCGCGGCCGCGCCGGGCCCGGTGCCGGTCCCGCTCGCTGCGGCCGACGGCCTCACGCTCGCCGCTCCCCTGGTGACCCTGACCGACCTGCCCGCCTTCCCGACGTCCAGCGTCGACGGCTGGGCGGCCCGCGGCCCCGCCCCGTGGCGGATCGTCGGTCGCGTGCTCGCGGGCAACGACGCGGAGCCGCTCGACGAGGACGGCACCTGCGTGGAGATCGCGACCGGGGGGATGGTTCCCCGCGGTACCACGGCGATCGTGCGGGTCGAGGAGTCCACCACGACCGACGGCGCCGTCACGGGCGAGCCCCGCCGCCTGCCCGACTGGCGCCGCCAGGGTGAGGAGGCCGCCGCCGGCGAGGAGCTGCTGCCGGCGGGCACCCCGGTCACGCCGGGCGTGATCGGGCTGGCCGCGTCCTGCGGGTACGACGAGCTGAGCTGCCACCCGGCCCCCCGCGCCGCCCTGCTGGTCTTCGGCGACGAGCTGCTCACCGCCGGCCCGCCCGGCGCC
>NZ_JBFAZW010000134.1:0-24879 GCF_040682015.1 Dactylosporangium sp. NPDC051485 | reverse complement strand
CAGCGGAATGCCGAGCAGCGGCGAGCGGACGGCCAGCGGCAGCCGGTGGGTTCTCGCACGGACCGCACCGGCATCGTTGCCGGTGTCGTTGCCGGCGCCGAGCGGATCGGTGTGGGCGGCGGCGACGGCGGGGGTGGCGTGCAGCTGCGGGATGCCGTTGCCGGCCAGCAGTGGGCTGGGACCGCTGCGCAGGATCAACGCCGGCTGGTGGGTGTCGGTGCGGGTCCGGCTGGAGAGGGTCGGGTCAGTGGCGGGATCGGCGCCGGTGGAACGGGACAGGGCATGTTCGGCGTGCAGCACGGTGGCTGGCAGGTCGAACCAGAGACGTCGGTACATGACGTGGTGTGCTCGCTTTCGGGTCGGCCGGCCTGGCTGCGCCCGCCCCTGGGCGAGCGGCAGCCAGGCGCGGCGATGGTGGTCGGGGTAGCAGCGGCGCGGCAGTCGGCAGACCGCCAAGCGCGCGGCGGGCCGGGAGCGGCCCAGGTCGGTGCTGCGGGTGCGGTTCAGCCCCGGCGCTGCTCCGCCGCTCGGGCGTCCGGTTCGTCGGCCACGCCACCGGGGATGGCCTCGTCGACGTCGTTGACGTCGTAGTCGTCGACGACCTCGGCTTGGTCGAGCAGGTTCTCGACCAAGTCCCGAGCGGCGGCGAACGCGTCGTCGCCGTCGGCGGCGGCGACGGTAACGGTCAGCGCGACGGAGAGCTTCACCGTCCAATACCGCGGCAGCGGCTCCAGCCCGAGCGCGGCGAGCAGGTCGTTGGTGACGTCGAGGTCGAAGTTGCCCGCGGCGACACCGTCGCGCACGTTGTTCCGGATCTGCGCGACCACGGCCTCGTGGGCGGCGAGTCGGGCCTCGGCCCGTTCGGCGCGCTGCTGGCAGGTGCACGGCTGCGGGGTGTCCGCCGACGTGGCAACGGTGGCGGGCGCGGTGCCGGTGTCGGCCGGGTGCACCGAATACTGGCCGGTCATCGCTGGCCTCCGGCGGTGTGGGTGAAGGTGTGGGTGGTGGCGGGGTTGGTCGGGTCGTCGGTGGACAGCACGGTGAGGGTGTCGGTAGCCGGGTCGATCAGGTACACCCACCGTTCGGACAGCTCGCCCAGGCGGGCGACCGGCACGGCGATAGGCGGTTCGGCCGGGGCGGCATCGATGGCCATGCCGACGCCGACGATCGGGGTGTCGCCGCCGAGGAAGGCGTCGTCGGTGGTGACGTCGGCGCCGAGGTAGGCCCAGGTGCAGCGCAGCAGGGCGGTGGCGGTGGCGGCGGTGTCGCCGTGGAAGGTCTGCTCCTGGATCTCCGTGAGGGCGGGCACCATGTAGTCGGGGATGGCGTCGGAGTGCACGTAGCGCAGCTGGACGACGGTCGGGTCGGTGGCGTCGGGGCAGCCGACGTAGCCTCGGGTTCCCATGATGGGGACGCTCCTTCGATGCGTGAGGTTCGGACGTGTGATCTGGCGGCGGCCCGTCTGGTCAGGGCCCGCCGCGAGCGGTGCGAGGTGGATGAGGTGCAGCTGGCGCTGGCGAGCCGGCTGCGGCGGTGCAGGCCTGCCGGGATGCGGCTCCCGACCCTCCCGACCGGCCAGGTCGGGAGGGTCGGTGCCGGCCGTCGCGGGCCGGGAGTGCCGCGTCTGTGGATGACCGGGCGCGATCGTGCGTATCCGAGGCGGCAACGGCGCGACCTCGGTGCGGGTGCTCGGCAGCGTTGGCGAGGTGCCGTGCTGGTGGCCGGGCCGGATCGGGCCTGCTGGCGTTCGCGGCAGAACCCGGACCAGTGGGTCTGGCCGTCGTGGTCGCCGGTCGCGGCAGCACCAAGTGGGCAGCGCCGGGCGGGGCCGGAAGGTCGTCAGGACGGCTCGCCGGGCTGGGTCGTCTCGATGATGGTGAAGGTGTCTTCGCCGTCGATGAGGCCGAGCTGACGGCCGTCGTCCCAGCGGACGTGGGTGGTGTTGCGGCTGTCGACGAGGGTGACGGTGCCGAGCGTGCCGGGCAGCAGGGTGGTGTACGGGTCGCTGCAGTGCAGCACCTGGACCCGGTCGCCGATCTTCGCCGGCGGTACTGCGGGCGTCGTCGGGTCGTCGCTGGTGCGGTGTTCTGGACGCGGGTCGGGCATGGACGTGTCCTCTCTGGGCTCGTCTGGTCTTGTCGTGGGTGTGCGGCACGTGGCGCCGCTGCGGGTATCGGGTCGGCGCGTGCTACGCCCTGCTGGGCGTGGCGATTCGGTGGCGCGGCGGAGGCCGGACGCTGTGCGTGCCGTGGATGGCTCCGCTGTGGGTCCGGGTGTTGTTACTGGCTGACGCCGAGTGGGGCGCCGACTGCGGCCATGAACGGCACGGGATCGACGGCGCTGGCGGGGCTGTGGTCGTGGCCGCCGTCGGCGCTGAGATGCGTTTCGTAGTGGACGTGGGGGCCGGAGGAGTGGCCGCTGCTGCCGGTGACGCCGATGATGTCGCCGGCGGCGACGGGTTGGCCTTCGGTGACGGCGGGGTGGGTGAGCATGTGGCAGTAGCGGGTGACGACGCCGCCGGGGTGGTCGATGTCGACGTACCAGCCGCAGCCTCGGGTGAGCTGCGGGTCGCCGTCGCGGTCGCAGCCCCAGTCGGCGCCGGTGCGCACGTCGACGGCGTTGCACCGCACCCGGCTGACGACACCGGCGGACGCGGCGTGGATCGGGGTGCCGCGGGCGGCGATGAGGTCGACGCCGTCGTGGGTGGGCCGGTCCGCGGTGCGGAACCCGGACCCGACGTGGGCGGCGACGGGCTGGGTCCAGCCTTCGGCGCTGAGGGTGATGTTGCAGGCGGCGAGCGCGCCGGTGAGACCGGTGAGGGTCTGCACGATGGTGACCGCGTCGGGTTCCCATTTCGCGTACGCGTCGGGGAAGGCGCTGACCTGCACCTGCTGCGCTGCCTCGGTCAACGGCATGCTCTGCCAGCCGTCGATCGTCAGCAGCTTGTCGTAGAACTTCCCGGCCGCGTACGCCGGGTCCATGAGCTGCTCGACGCTGCCCCAGCCCTGCGACGGGCGTTGCTGGAACAGTCCGACGGAGTCCCGGTCGCCGTAGCGGATGTTGCGCAACGACGACTCCTGCATCGCTGTTGCCACGGCGATCACCCACGCCCGGGCCGGGAGTTGCCGCTGCACGCCGACGGCGATGATCGCGGCGGCGTTGCCGACCTCGGTGGCGTCCCACAGCCCGATCGACGGGAACACGCCGCCCACAGCGGTGGCCGTGGCCGGCGGCTGCGCGGTGCTGCGGTTGCTGCCGTTGGGGTGTGGGGCGCAGCTGGCAGCGGCGCCGCCGCCGGTAAACAGCACACCGGTGAGGCCCGCGCAGATGAGGATGACGGCGCAGACGAGGCAGGCGATGAGCGCGAGGATGCGGCTGGTCACGGCCGGGCCGCCTGGCTCGGCGGGCCGGCGGCACCTGCCGTACCGGCGGCGCGGATCGCGGTGACCCTGATCTGACCGGCTGAGCGGGTGCGTACGGTGTTCGTGTGGTCGAGGTGGTGCATCGCGGCGGCGTCCTCTCAGACGGGTGTGGGCGGGCACGCCGCGGCGCCCACACCGTCCGGGGGCTTCGGCTCATGGGCCGGGCCCGTGGATGGCTGGGCGCCGCTGGCGTGCTACCGGCCCGGCGGCCGGTGGTGGTGGTGATCGGTTTGTGGGGAGCGGGTGGTGGTGACTGGGCAGCGGCGTTGCGGCGTCCGAGGGTCAGATGCCGAGGCGGTGCCGGCTGACCGGATGGCCGTCGCCGGTGTGGACGGTGACGGTGCCGGCGCCGGGGTCGAGCAGGTACAGCCAGGCGGTGTCGAGTTCGCTGAGGTGCGCGAGGGGAACGACGTCCGCCGGTTCCGGCTCGCCGACCGTGCCGACAGTGCCGGGCGTGCCGGTCGTGGCGTAGGTAAGACCGACGCCGGCGATCGTCCGCCGCCCGGTGACGTCATGGCCGTCGGTGGCAGTGGTGGGGTCGAGACGGTGCCAGTCGTGGGCCAGGAGCCGGCTACCGAGGTCGGTGCTGTCGTGGCCGGTCGCGGTGAAGATCCGGCGCAGGGTGGGCAGCATGGTGTGCGGGTGGCCGCCGTGTTCGACGGCGCGGACGTGGACGACGTGCGGGCGGTGCTGGTCGGTCAGCCCGATGAGGCAGCCGCTGTCGAGGTAGTGCACTGCGCCGCGGGCATACCGGTCCGGCCCGGGTGTGGTCGTGGCGTCGCTGTCGAGGGCTTCGATCGCGGCCCGGATCGTTGTGGCGAGGGTCGGCTGGTACGCGACGTCGCCGTCGACGGTGCGTAGGGCGGTGTCGGTGCCGTCGGCGAGGTCGGTGATGCCGATTGCCCAGCCGTGCCCGGCGTGCGGGGCGAGCAGCTGCGCCTGCGCGGTCCCGTCCGGCGGGGTGAGTACCAGCAGGTACACGCCGCCGCCCGCGGCCGCAGTGGCGTGCGCGGTCCACCCGTCGGGCAGCATGTCGGCGGCGAGGTCGGCAGCGGCTGTGGCGACCTCGCGGGTCTCGTCGCTGATCCGGGCGTGCCGGGCGGTCGCGGTGGACGCGGTAGCGGCGCAGGAGCCGGTCCGGTGGTTGATCGGGCGGTGGTGCGGGACGTCGGTGCGGTAGTCGGATGACATGGAAGGTGTTCCTCCTGAGTCGGTTGCATGGCGTGCCGTCGGTACGCGGATGTCGGTCGGCGATGGGTGACACAGGCAGGGCGGCCGGTCCACGAGGGTGGGCCGGCCGCCGACGTGAGGCCGGTTCGGCAGGTCGCGGTCAGGTCGCGGTCAGGTCGCGGAGCGCTCTGTGTTGCCGTCGCGGTGTGTGCCGTGACCGGGTGCCGGCGTCGGCTCTTGCCCGCTGCCGGCGGGCTGCGTGCCGGCGGGCAGCAGGTGCCGCCACGCGGTGCCGGTCCAGTACTGCCAGCCGGCGCCGTACGGGTGCGCCGGTTGGTGGCGGAGGTGCTCGCGGACGTCGCGGAACGCGGCGGGGCTGTCCGGGCGGGGCGTGACCCGCACGACGGCGAGGGTGCTGCCGGTGTCGTCGAGCAGCCGGACAAGGGTGTTCCCGGCCGCGGTCTCGGCACCGGTGGCGACGCTGAGCCGGTACTCGTCGGCGAGGGTGTCCAGGAGCGCCGCCTCGGTCATCGGCTTTCCGCAGTGCCGGGCCGCGGCCACGTACGCCTGCCACTGCGCGGCGTCGAACGGGACGCTGGTCGCGGCCAGGTGGGTGGGCCACAGCCCGCCGAGGACGGCCGCGATCAGGTCGCCGTTGTAGTGCAGCTCGGCGACGAACGTTCCGTTCGGGCGGTGCCGCACCGCGGTGACCCGGTACGGGTCCGGTGCGACCCTGGTGTACGGGGCGTGGGTGAGCAGCACCCATTCCTGCTGCCGGTCCGGTTCGGGCAGGTCGCCGGCGATGCGGTCGCAGTCGTACGGGTCGACGGCCTCCCAGCACCAGCTCCAGCCCATCACCACGTACCGGCCGTCGTCGTCGGGTCCGATGCGTTCGACGTCGTCGGGGTCGCCGGAGACGCGGGTGGAGTCCACGATGATGACGTCGCCGTCGAACCGGACCCGGGCGAGGCTCTCGTCGACGTGCCGGTCCAGGTCGGCGGCGACCCCGGTGGCGGCGACGTGCCGGCGGTAGGTGTCGCGGTTGTGCTGCAGGTCCGCGACGATGGCGTCGGCGACAGCCCGGGTGCAGCGGAACACGGCGAACCCGTTCCAGGTGTCGATGAGGGTGCCGACGTAGCCGCGCCGGATCCGCCACGCGCCGTCGCCGTCGGTGTGGCAGCCCCAGTCGCCGGCGAACACGCCGACGCCGCCGAGGGTCAGGCGGTCCGGGTGCAGGCCGGTGAGGTCGCGGTCGTCGCCGGTCGGGCTCAGCGTCCGCCGGCACGCGGCGGCGATCGCGTCGGTGAGAGCGGTGTCGAACCCGTCGTGGTAGGCGGTCTCGGCCTGCTGCCACTGTTCCCCGGTGAGCCCAGCGGCGGCTGCCGCGTGGTCGCCGCTGCTGGTGCCGCGGTGCCGGGCGGCGAAGCTGGCGGCCCAGCCGGAGTTGGTGCCGGGCAGGGTGTCCAGGACGGCTGGGTCGCCGTCGGTGATCCCGTCGAGGATCCTGCGGGCGGCTGGCCCGGGGTCGCCGGTGGTCCGGCCGCCGATGGTGTCCTGGATCCACCATTCGGCCGCATCGGCGCCGTCGGTGACGCCGACGGTGCGGATGGCGTCGAGCAGGTGCGGCCAGTCGAGCGTCGCGTTGGTCTCGGCCGGGCCGGGACGGCGGTCCGGGGTGCCGGTGCCGCTGATGTCTGGCGTGGTGTCCGGGCCGTCGGTCGGGTCCTGTGGGGCGTCATGGTCGTCGTGGTCGGGCATCGGTCCTCACTTCGGTTGCAGGGGTCGGTCACGGCTGGCTGGTGGCCGGGTTGTCGGGTGGTGCGGGTGTGGCGAGGACCGCGTCGCCCGGGCGGGCGACGCGGTCGGTGTGCCAGGTGCGGGAGGTGCGGGAGGTGCGGGAGGTTGGTGGCCGGTGGGTCAGCGGGCGAGGACGGCGACTTTCTCGCCGTGCAGCAGCGGCGCGCCGTCAGGGCCTTTGATGTGGCCCTGGACCCAGGTCCGGTACGGCTGGCCGTCGCTGTCGGTGAGGCGCCGCCAGTGCCCGCGGACGAAGAACCGGACCCGGTAGTGCCATTTCGCTTCCCCGTCGCCGGGGTCGACGGCGGGGCTGCTGCGGCGCAGCATCACCACCCGGGTTTCGTGGGTGATCGACGCGCGGGCGGCGCGGCGTCTGGCCGGCCGGTCGGCCGGGGTTCTCGGCGTGACGGTGATCGGTTGCGCCTGGATGCGCCAGAAGGCGTAGAGGATGGCGGCGAGGACGTTGGTGCGATTGCCGTCGTCGGCGATGACGTAGCGGCCGTCCGGGGTGCTGGACCAGTCCAGGTCGGCGTCGTCGATCGGCGGCGTGTCCGGTGGTGCCGGGACCGGGGCGGCGATGGGCAGCGTGGCGACGTTGTTGAGCAGGTAGGGGCCGAGTTCGGCGCGCAGCGCCGGATGCCGGTCCAGGTCGCGGCAGACGGCGACCGCGGTCGGGTCGTCCGGGTCGTGGACCGGGCTGTAGGAGCAGATGAGCCAGCACCGGTCCCCGGCCGGGGTGTTCATCGTGGTCCAGGTGATCGCGCCGATCGCGAACGCGATCCCGTTGCGGCGGCGGTGGTAGATCGGCTCGGGTAGGAACAGCACGCCGCCGTCGCAGGGGGCGATGTCGGCGGTGAGCAGGTCGCCGGTGAGGTCGAGGGCTTCGCCGGCGGCGGCGACGATCGCGGTCATCGCCGGGGCCAGCACGAAGCTCTCCCCGCCGGCCCAGGCGGCCTTGCTCGCGCGGGCGACCGCGTCGACGACCGTGTCGGCCCTGGCGGCGGGGTCTTGGCTGCCCAACCCACGCTCGGCGGGCAGGAGGTTGGCGAACAGTTCGCCGAGGTAGTTCAGGCCGAGGATGCCGCTGTGGGAGTCGGCCATCCGGATCCGGACGTCGACGGCGGTGCGGGCGTAGTCGGTGAGGGTACGGGCGTCATGGAAGGACATCTGTCGCCTCCGGAGGTTGGGCCGGTGGCGGCACGCCACCGGCGGGCGGAAGGGATCGGTGTCGCCGGTGGAGCGGAAGGTCATGTCGTGCGATGACGGTCCCGGGCCGCATCGGGCCGGCAGGGACGGGTGGAGGTCGTTGCGGGGCGGTAGGGGTCACTGCCGGCGCTCCGGGCCGGGGAGTGTCGCGGTCCGGCCGGGTTTCGGGCGGCGGTGGTGGTGATCGACGCTTGCCTTGGTGCGCAGGTCAAGTTGTCGCGGCGGTGTCCGGGGGGCCGTACGCCGTGGCGGTGTCCAGGGCTTCCTGGGCGTGCAGGAGGGTGGCGCTGCCGCTGATGGCGTCGATGAGCCAGATGGTGACGTTGTACAGCGGGTTGTCGGTGTCCGGGACGTCGTCGATGGCCGGCTCAGGCCGCACGAACCGCAGGACCCGGGCGGCGTTGCACAGGTCGGCCAGGATCGTGTAGGTGGCCTGCCCGGTGGTGATCGCCGCCGTGCAGCGCTGCAGCGTGGTCCGGAGATCCTCGACGGTGCGCAGGTGTCGGTCGCGGTCAGCGACCGCAGTTGCCGTGCTCAGCGCGGCGGTGACCGCGGTGAGGTCCTCGACGCACAGGTCGAGCCAGAACGCGACGTTGGCCGCGGCGCTGTCCCGGGTCCGGCGCAGCTGCCAGGTGAGCAGCTCGACGGTGAGGTCGGCCGGTCCGGGCGGCCTCACCGGGCGCCGCCGTCCGGAGCGCGGCGTTCGCGCCGGCCGGTTCGGGCGGCGGTGAGCAGCGCGGCCAGACCCGGCTGGGTGGCCGGGGTGTCGTGCGGATCGGGTTCGTCGTCGACGACGACGGTCGCCGGAGCTCCGGGGAGGCAGATGGCCTGGTAGACGCGTCCGTCGACGTCCACGGCGTCGACGCGGCGGACCGGGACAACGGTGACCTGCGCGATGCTGCTGTCGCCCACAGTGTTTCCTGGGTTGTGTCCGGACGTTGCGGCGTCGGGGTGGACGCCGGTGTGGATGTCGTCGTAGAGGACGGCGCAGGCGACCAGCCGCATCCCGGCGTTGGCCGTGGCGAGCAGACCGGCGACGATCTCGGCCACGTCGGCGGCCTCGACGGCCTCGACGGCCTCGGCGTCGTCGTGCGGGGTGTCGCCGTGTGGTGCGGTGGCTGCGGTTCGGGGCGAGTGCAGCGCGGTGGCGAGGTCGGGCAGGAGGTCCGGCAGTCCGCGACGGTGGGTGTCCAGCAGCCGTCGGCTGATGGGGACCGGGGTGCAGGTCATGCACCGGCTGTCCGGTGTGATGTCCGGGGCCGGGCCGTCGTGCAGCAGGAGCAGATGGTGGACGTGCCGGTGCGCGCCACGCGTGCGGTGGCTGCCGGGCTCCGCGGCGGGTCGTCGGGTGCGGACGGGTGCGGGGACGTCAGCGACTTCGGCGGCGGTGAGGAGCCAGCCGGCGAGGGCGTGGACGGTGTCTGGTGACAGCATGGGTGTGGGAACTCCCTTGGACGGCATGAGGTGCCACCGACGCCGCCCCGGTTGTGGGGCGGCGTCGGCGGTTGCGGGATTCGGGTCGGGTTTGGGTGGGTCAGCGGCGCCGGTCGCGGCAGCGCCGCGATGCCGCGGGCGGTACACCGCCGGTGGTGGCGACAGCGCCCGCGCCGGGGGCGGCGGGTTGGTGGCGGTGCGGGCCGCTGGGTCGGGTCTTGGCCTGGTACATGGCTTCGTCGGCCTCCTGTAGCAGGACGCGGGCGGTGATCCCGAGCCGGCTGGTGGTGTAGCCGACGCTGGCGCGGACCGCGATGGTGACGCCGTCGTCCAGGACGACGGGGGCGGCGCCGACCGCGTCGGCTGCCGCGTGCGCGGCGGCGCGGATCTCGTCGGGTCCGCCGTGGGCGAGGACCGCGAACTCGTCGCCGGACAGTCGGGCCGCGAGCACCGCCGGTGCGGGCACCGCGTGGAGACGGTGCGCGACGGCGGTGAGCAGGTCGTTGCCGGTCTCGTGGCCGTGGGTGTCGTTGACCGCTTTGAACCCGTCGAGGTCGAGCAGGATGACGCCGAACGGGCGGCCCGCCGCGACGGCGTGCTGCACCGCGGTGAGCAGCGTCCGGCGGTTGGGCAGGCCGGTGGTGTCGTCGTGGCCGGCCTGATACCGGGCGGTCCGCAGCGCGCGGTGCAGCCGCCACAGCGGCAGCGCGGCGAGCGTGAGCCCGGCCACCAGACCGCCGGTTGCGGCGACGGTGAGGTCAGGAATCGAGGACAATGGTGACGCTCCTGTCGTTGAGGAGCACCGGGGCGGGCACAGGTAGGGGGAAACTTCCAGCGCCCGCCCCGGGCTATCGCTGCGCCGCCGGTCAGACGGACGCGGGAACCGGCGCCGGCTCAGCCGACTCGCCGGAGTCGGCGGTACCGGCGGTACCGGAGGTGCCGGCGGTACCGGAGGTGCCGGCGGCGAGTTGGAACTGCACCGGGCGTTCGGTCGCGACGGCCGCGCCCTGACGCTCGAGCCGCTGCCCGGACAGCACGACCGCGCCCGCGCTGGCCTTCGGCAGACCTTTACCTGCGTCGGCCTTGTCGATCAGCCTGCACAGTTCGCTGACCTTGAACGCCTGATCCGGGTGCGCCTCGAGGATGGTCAGGATCGACCGGTCCAGTTCGCCGGGGGCTCGCCGCCGCGCGGGCGAGCTGCCACCCGGCGCCGCCCCGGTGGGCTCGGTGGGCTCGGTGGGCTCGGCCGTGGATTCTGTGCGGGCGTCGGTGTCGCCGGATTCCCCGCCGGTGGTGTCCGCATCGATGTCGTCGCTGGTGGCCGCGACCTCAGCGGTGGTGTCCGCGGTCGGCGGTGTGGGCCTGGGCGTCGTGTCGTCGGCGGGTGGGGCTTCGCCTGCGGTGCCGGTCCGGTCGCCGGGGTCGCTGTCCGGCAGCGGCGCCGCCACCGGCTGGGACTGACCGGTGCCGGTTGCCGCTGGTTCGTCGTTCACGACGTCGGCCGGCAGCGCGGTGACCGTCGCAGCTGGCGGTGTGCCGGCGTCGGGCGTATCTGCCGTGTCTGCCGTGTCGGTGGTGGTGTCGGCGGGCGGCTGGTCGGCGTTGGTGAGGTACCACACGATCTGGCCGTTGTCGGCCTTGCGGGAATCGGTGAGTCCGATGCTGTTGAGGTTGCGCAGCTTCTTGGTGGTCGTGGGGTAGGCGATGCCGGTGTGCTCGGCGAGGTTGCCGGCGGTGATGTCGCCGAGCTCGGCGAGGGCGGCGAGGATCTGCCGTGATTTGGCGTCCAGTGGCGGCACGGCGGCGGCGGCCACGGCGACGTCCGTGGTGGTGCCGTTCGTCGGGTCGGTGGTGGGGTTGGTGGTGTCGGGCATGTGAGGCCCCGTTTCTCCTGCCGTGGCAGGGTTTCGTGGTGTGGCGTGCACTGATGCACGCTTGACCGGCGGGTGAAGGCAAGTCGGTGTGCCCAGTCCTTGGGACATACCGGTGTTGTGTGGCCGCAGCAGGTGGGTGCGGTGCGCGCCGATGCATCCGGCGCTTGGCGCGGACGCTGACCGCGGTCAGCCGGTGGCCCTGTCGGGGCCCGTTCGAACTGGCCGTCGGTTGGTGTGCGGTGCTGCGGCGGACGGTTGGAACGCCGATACCGGCCGGTCCGCGGATGGGCGGACCGGCCGGTGCGTGGCGCGGACGTGCCGCGCGGGTGTTACCGGGTGCCGCGCCGGGATTGCGCGGCCTGATCGGCGGCGTAGTCGGCGCGAACCCGGTTCGGGATCGTGCCGCGGTCGCGGTGGGCGGGCAGGTCGCGGCGCTGCCAGTTGTCGGCCCACCAGGCACGCACCGCGACGGCGTCGCCGGTCCCGGCCGTGACGGCCGTGGTGGGCTTAGCGCGGCCGGCGGCGGGCCGTTTCGGCAGCCTGCGGCCGGCGGCGACGTAGGGTGCCAGGACCGCGCGGAACCGGTCGATGTTGCTGGGCGTCAGGTCGATCTCGTAGTCGACGCCCTCGAGGGTGAAGGTGTAGGTGGCGACGTCGTCGGTGCTGTTGTCGAGGTCGTCGGTGACGATGTGCCGGATCAGTCTGGCCATGGTGCTGGTCCTCCTTGCGGGTCGCGGACACGGTGGGATGCCTCGCCGGTAAGCCGGCGGCGGCGCTGACGGTCGGTTCCGGGGTTGCCGCCGCTCAGGCGGTGCACAGTTCGTGCAGGCGGCGCAGCGCACGGCCTTCGAGCCAGCGCATGGCGTCGATGGTGCGGCCCATCTGCGCGGCGGTCGTGGTGCGTGTCTGCCCGTCGAGGTACCGCAGTTGCATGGCACGGCGCTGGTCGGGGGTGAGCCGGGCGAGCGCCTGCGGGAACCGGGCGAGGGTGATGGCCGCGATCGTCCGGCCGGCGGCAGGTGCGGGTCGGGGACCGGCGGTGGCGCCGGAGCTGGTGAGCGTGCGGTCGGTGTAGATGGTGTGCGCGGCGCGCAGGTAGCGCCGCTGCGACCAGCCGTGGTTCGTCATCGCCCGGGCGGCGAGGCGGCGCATCGACCCGCGCAGGTCCAGTTCGATCCGGTGCGGTTCGGCCAGGGCGAGGCAGTACGCCTCCTGCACGAAGTCCTCGATCAGCTCGCGGTCACGTCGCCAGACCCTGAACCCGACGAACCGGGTGAGGTCCTCCACGGTGCTGCGGTAGAGGTCGGTGAAGGCGTCGCGGTCGCCGGCTCGGAGCCGGGCGGCGAGGATGATGTCGGCCGCGTTCACCGGCCGCCGGAACCGGCGGGGATCGCGGGCGGAGGCCCTGCTGTGCCTGGTGGTCATGAACGGATTCCTTTCGACAGCAGCCCGTCTGAGGGCCGGGAAAGCGGAATCCGGGCACGACCGTACGGCCGTGCCCGGAGGGTGCGCTGATGCGCGGGGTGGCCGGGCAACGGCCAGGTCGTGCGGTCATGCAGTCGTGCGGGCTGGTGCGGGCTGGTGCGAGTTGATGCGGTGGTGTATCCGCCGGATGGCCTGGTGGCGGAGCACCCGCTGGTGTGGCTCGCCGGGAGTGCGGGTTCAGGCCATATCGCGCGGCGGCCGGGCGCCGGGGTCAGATCAGCGGGCGTCCAGGACGTCGGCAGCGCCGTCCGGGTCGGCGGGTGGGGCGAGGGTGTGGATCTGGTGCGCCGGCAGGGCGACGGTCTGTTCGACCGGCGCCGCGGTGTCGGCGTCGACGTACCGGTAGGTGGCGTCGGCACGGATCTCCCGCCGGATCCGGGTGGGGGTGACCGGGGTCAGGTCGTGGCGGGGTACGCGCCGCCACTGGTAGCCGTCGCCGCCGAGGACCGCGATCGCGTAGTCGTCGAAGTCGTCGACGACGACCCACAACTGCGCGCGTTGCTCCTCGTCCCAGCGGTCGCCTCGCACGGTGACGATCTCGCCGGGGACGAGCGGACCGGTGTCAGGGCGGTCGGCGGGGTCGTGCTGGTCGGTGACGTCGCGCCCGGGGGCGCTCGCGGTGAGGCCCACGAGGTGGTCCAGCGCGGCCCGGGCCGCGCCGCTGCTGCCTGTGAGGGTGGCGTGCGCCGGCACCGGCATGCCGGGTTCGGTGACCTGGACGGCGCCGCCCGGCTGGCCGTCACCGAGGATCATGTTGTACCGGCGGCCGTCAATGTCGGCAGCGATCAGGACGAGGATCGGTGTATCTGCGGCGTCCTGATCCGGTCCAGGACCGGAGCTGGGGTTGACGGCGGGTCCGGTCGGGTCGTCGTACATGAGGGTGAAGCCGACGACGGTGAACCGCGGGTCCGGCTGATGCTGGGGCAGCCACTGGGCGGCGGTCGCGATCAGCAGGTTGCTGAACTCGGCCACGCCGACCCGGGCGGGCAACGCCCGGTCGCTGTCCCAGTTGCGCCACACCGACTCGTGGATGAGGTTGAAGTCGAAGGCGTTCGGCCCGTTGGCCGGGTGGTACTCGGCGATGATCTGGAACTCGGGTGCGGCCAGAGGGCCGCGGCGGCTGGTGGCGTACTGCGTCAGACCTGCGGTGAGGCCTGCGACGGTCTCCGGTGTGAGCATCGGCGGTCCGTTCGGTAGATGGTGGCGACCGGGGCGGGCAGCGGCCCGATCGGCAGCGGTCGTGTGGTCCGCGGCGCGGGGAGGCGCTGCGGCAAAGGGGAAAGGGCGGCCAGTTCGCCGGCCGTGCTTGGATCGCGCCCCGGCCCGGGGCGCCGGGCGGTGCGGTTACCGGTCCTCGTGCACCGGCCGGATGCCACTGGCACCGTCGTTGTCGCCGGGGCGGCGGGCGACGCCGAGGTGCAGGTGGCCCGCCGACAGGGTGAGGGTGAACAGGTCCTGGTCATCGGCGGCGGCGCGGAGCCGGCGCAGGACAGCACCCGGGACAGGGACGTCGGTGAGGATGCCTCCATCGACGCTGACGGCGGCCGGAGCGGCGACCGGCATGGCGCCGGGACCGTAGCCGTCGGCGTAGACGACGCGGACGCCGTCGACGTTCGGCTGCCACGATGCGGCCGCGAGGGGCGGCTGCCCGTTGGACAGCAGGTAGATGCCACTGGCGGCGACCAGCAGCAGCGCCGGGCCGGCCATCGCGCCGTGGATGGGGGTCGGCGTTGGTGTCGGCGGCTGCGGCGTGCTCGGCGAGGACGAGGACCTCGTCGAGCGGGAAGGTCAGTTCGAGCACGGGCGGGCCTTTCGACGGGTTGCGGGGGGCCGGCTGTACCGGCGGCCGGCGGGTGCACGTTGGGGTGGACCTCCCAACGTGGCGAGCGCCGCGCACCGGCGTGGCAGCGGCGTGTGGTGGAGCCGGTCGGGCAGCACACTGCGAGGTCCCCCGGGTACAGGGATGGCAGCTGGCTGTCCCGACCGGTTCCGGTGGGTGGTACTGAGTGGTGCTGTGTCAGAGGGCGACGGCGAGCAGCCGCTGGTCCTCGTCGAGGTCGGCGAGGTAGCGGTTGGCCTGCTCGAGGTAGGTCACCCGGTGGGCGAACGCGTCGCTGGCCGGTGCCAGTCGGGTGCCGTCGGCGGTGATGAGCGTGTCAGCGGTCAGCGCGATGCTGGCGCTGTAGTGCTGATAGGCCATCGGGCCGGCCTGGAACATCTCCAGCTCGCGGAGGTTCAGGCGGCCGGCGCCGTAGGTGACGGCGTTGTGCATCCGCATCGCGATGACGCGGGGCTGGTTGTTGTACCGGACGATCGCGTCCTCAAGGGACAGCTTCGCCGGGTCGGCGATGTGCTGCAGCAGCAGCTGCGGCCACGGCATCGCGGGGCGGGTGCCCTGCACGACGCGGGACCACACCTGGTACCGGACACCGGCGCCGACAGCGGCGGCGTGACGCATACCAGCGAGGTCGAGCAGTTTCGCCGGGCCTCCGGCGCAGTAGACGGGCTGACCCTTGCGGGGGTCGACCAGCTGGCTGCGCTGCCACATCCACATGCCGGGCGTGGCCCAGAAGCGGGGGGCGAGGGTGCCGGAGACACCGAAGTGTTTGTCGAGCTGACGGCTGACGAGTGCCTCAGCGGGCAGCTCTGCCGGCACGCAGATGATCATGGTGTGGACCGTCGGGACCAGCTCGGCCTTGCGGGCCGGTGTGGCGGCGTTGGTGGCCGGCGTGGCGCTGGTGGTGCTGGCGTTGCTTGCCGGCGTGGTGCTGGTGGTGCTGGCGCTCGGTGCCGGCGTGGTGCTGGTGGTGCTGGCGCTCGGTGCCGGCGTGGCGCTGGTGGAGCTGGTGCTCGGGGTCGAGCGAGTGGTCCGGGTGGTGACGCGGCTGGTGCGGGTCTTGGCCATGAGGGGTCCTCCTTGAGGGTGGGCGCTTGAGGGCGCACAGCAGTGACCGGCCCACTGGGTTCGTGGGTCGGTTCGGACGAGAGGTTGGGGATTGGTGGCGCTTGGGTGCGGCGCCAGTGGTGCTGGGAGTTGCGGTGGTGCTGTGGTCTGGTGCGACCTGGGGGTCGCCGCGCGGTGCGGGTACCGACCGGCCGGTGAGGGCGGGTGGGTGGCGGGCACCGGGTGGTGCGGCGGGTTGTCCCTCAGGTGGGACCGAACCGGGTGGAGAAATATATGTGGGGTTGTGTAGTGCCGTGAACGGTAGCGGCCCGCACTCACAGCGCCCAGACCGAATAAACCGGCGACCTAGCAGGCGATATAGCGGGTGACCTGCACTGTGAGCGGTTGTGAGCGGACGGGCCGCGCGGTGCATGGTGTCGCGGTGAGACGACGCCACGCTCACAAAGGATCTTGTGGTGTGACAGTCGCTGGCTGTGACAGCGTGCCGGTGGCTGTCCTGCACGGCGTTGACCTGCGCTGTGAGCGGTCGGGGGCGGCCTGCGGCCGGTTGTCACGGGCAGGCGGGCGCCTGGGGTGTGTCGAGCGCGGGTCAGTGTTCGTAGTGGCCGGGGTTGGTGCCGGAGCGCGGCCCGTGGTCGGAGGGCAGTTCGTGCAGCTGCCAGCGGCGGCCGGGGTTGGCGGGCAGATCGGTGGTGAGGGTCCAGACCCGCCCGGCCGGGTCGGGGCCGTGCACGGCGGTGGCGACCGGCATCGGCAAACGGACCCCGGTGAGGAGCCGCAGGATGTTCGTCTGCCGTTCGAGGGTGGGCAGCCACAGCAGGACCGGGTAGCGGGGCCCGAACTCGGTCAGGCGGGCGTACGCGCGGAGCTTCGCGACCACGCGGGGGAGGTCTTCGGTGCCGCGGTCGTGTTCGAGGAAGAACCCGACGGTGCGGTCGTGGGCGTGCCAGATGCCGTGCCCGTCGGGGCGGATGCCGGACTGGGCGTAGACGTCGGTGGCGTGCTGCTCGGACCACCAGCGCACCAGCCGCGCGCCCGCTGCGTCTGGCCCGTTGGACGCCTCGCTGTGCCGGGCGGCGGCGAGCAGGTCGACGAAGAACTGGTTGACGCCGAGCAGGTGCGCCGCGCTCGCGCTGGCCGCGATCCGCCGTGCACGCTCCAGGGACGTGCGTGGTGCCCGTGCGTGCCGGCCGTCGGGGTCGTCGTAGGCGTCCGGGTACAGCTGCAGACCGACGGGGCCGAGGGTGTACAGGTACGGCACGGCTGTGTTCTCAGGGTTGGGGTAGGCGAAGCGGTGCACCACGTCGAGGCGGTGCAGGGTCGTGAGCCGTCGTTGTGCGGTACGCCGGTTGTCGAAGTACACCGCTGCGATCTGCGGCGTGGACAGCAGGTAGTGCTCCGCCAGCAGGGCGAGGAGGGCCCGGTCGCGGGGCACGATGCGACGGAACACCGCAAGAGGATCCGCACGCACGAGACGGGCGCCGGACGCTGCGGCAGCGGACATGATCGCGACCGGCGGGGTAGGCGGGTCGGACAGGTCGGACAGGTTGGACGGGTCGGGCGGATCGGACGGGCTGGAGGTGGACCGCACTGAGGACATGGGACCAGGTACGGCCGGACCGGGAGAGCCGAGGACAGGAAGACCAGATGCTGGGGACCGAGAGGCAGAGGAGCGAGCAGAGGAGCGACCGGATGAACTACGGGTAGAAGAAGAGGAAGCGGGATCGACGGGATCGACTTGAGCGATATGCGGGTCGGATGACATGGGTGTTGGTACTCCTGGGGAGGAAGAGATCCCTCGTTTCCGAGGGGTGTCTGGCGGGTGAGAGGCGCCGGTGCGGGCGCTGTCAGGCGCACGTGCTGCACTGACAGCGCAGGTCAGGCAGGCCGGCGAGTGTCGCGGCGGGACAGGTGAACGTCGGACACCACGACGGGGTCGACGAGCACCTTGACGACGCCCCTGCGATAGCGGACGCCGTTGATGCCGTGAGTCCGATTGACCGGCGAGGTCGTGCTCAGGTTCTGGGCTGTTTCGGCCGTGCCCGCCGCCCATCGCCACCACTGTTGCCACCGTTGCCGGCGCTGGGTTGTTTCGGCTGTGACAGCCGCTCGACGAGGGCGTCGATGGCGCTGGTGTCCTGTTGGGGGACGGCCGCCGCGGCGGCCTGCCGGATCGTGGTGGCTTCCCCCACGACCGGCTTCGGTGGCCGGGTGCGCATCGTGAACGCCGGGGTCTGACGGCCGTTGACGACGAGACGCGCGGCGGCGGTGTACGCGTCGAGGTGGGACAGGTCGTGCTCGTCGAGCTCGGGCAGGGTGTGCCGGCCGAGGACTCTGGCGTCTTCCGGCGCGACCGTGAAGTAGATCTTGTTTCTGGCGTTGGAGGACGCGGCGGCGAGGAGGTCCTTGGGGAACTGGGCGAGGTCCTGGTGGGCCAGGACAAGGGATAGCCGATACTTGCGGGCTTCGGCAAGCATCGAATCGAGGGAATTCGCCAGGGTCAGGAAGTTCTGCGCCTCGTCGATGATCAGCGTGGCGTCGCGGCGCTTGTCCGGGGCGACGGTGGCGCGGGCCGTCGCGGCCTGCCACACCTGCGCCAGGACGAGGGAGCCGAGCAGCCGGGTGGTGTCCTCACCGAGCTGCCCTTTCGGGATGCGGACGAGCAGCGCACCACCGTCGAGGACCTTGCCCATGTCGAAGCTGGACTTCGGGAACCGCATGGTCTTCTTCACGAAGTCCCGCAGCAGGAACGCCCGCAGTCGGGCGAGGACGGGCCCGATGACCTGGGAGCGCAGGGCCGGGTTGAGTTCGTCGTACCACTGCCAGAACCCGGCCAGGCCGGCCGGGTCGTCGAGGTCGACGGTCATCGCCGAGCGGAACTGGGCGCTGTTGAGCAGCGGCGGGATGTGTTGCAGGGTGACGTTCGCGTGCCGGAGCAGGGTCAGGCACGCCACCCGCATGACGTCGTCCATCCGCGGCCCCCACGCCTTCGCGAAGATGTTGGCGAAGATCGACACGATGTTGTCCACGACCAGGTCGGGGTCGGCGCCTTCCAGGGGGTTGAGGCAGGGCGGGTTCGGCTGGTCCGGGTCGTAGATGACGAGGCGGTCACCGAGCCGGTCGGCGACGTCGGCGGGGAGCCGGTCGAGGATGTCGGTGATCATGTCGCCGTGCGGGTCGATGACGACGGTGCCGCGTCCCGCCTTGATCTCGTCGACGGCCAGGTTGACCAGCAGGGTGGTCTTGCCGGAGCCGGTGGACCCGACGACGTGCAGGTGGTAGCGGGCGTCGGTGACGGACAGGCCGACGCCGTGCCCGCCGACCTCGGCGTCGCCGAGGACCTTCACGCCGCGGCCGCCGGCTGGGACCGCGACCGGGGCGGGCATCGACTTCGCCCGGGCCCGGTCCAGGCCGGGGACCGCGAGGTCCCGTGGGAGCGCGGCGAGGACGGCGAGCTCGTCACCGGCGAGCAGGAACCCGCCGCCGAGGCGCCGGCCGGCGAGGACCGCGACGGGCTGCGGCATCCGGGCTCGGTGGCCGAGGCGGTTGCGGGCGGCGTAGACGGCGAAGCTGGACGCGACCGCGTCGGCGATCCCGCGCAGCCGGCCGACCGGGTCGGCGCCCGGCCGGGTCCTCGTTGTGGCGAGGGCGTAGCGGATGCCGGCGGTCCACAGCGGCTGCGCGGTCTTGTCGAGGATGGCCCGCACGTCCCGTTCGACCTGCGGGTCGCGGCGCTGCGCCTGACCCGCCGTGCTGCGCCGTGCTGAGCTACCGGTCTGGAACGCCTCCAGGAGCCACAGGATGGGGGCGGCGGGGTTGATGACCGGCACGGCGGTCTTGCCGTCGCGCAGCCGTCCGGCCGCCCGCCGGGCCCGGGCTGCGCGCCGCGGCGGTGCGGGCCGGGTGAGGATCTGCACGCAGGCGTGTTCCCCGGGGCGTAGTTGCGCGCCGGCGGCCATGAGCGCGCGGAGCGGGTCGGCGTCGAAGTCGGTGTTGAACGGCAGCCACTCCGCGGCCTGCGGCAGCAGGTGCCCACCGACCGCCGGGGCGGCGTCCAGCGGGATCGGGGCCTGGACGTCGTCGACGGTGCTGGTGGCGGCGCTGGGCCAGGCGGCGCGGATCGCGGCCTCGACCGCGCCGCGCGGGACGCTGCCGGGGACCCAGACGGAGATCAGCAGCTGCCGGCCGGTCCACGTGTACTGCCACACGACGTGCGGCGCCCCGTAGAGCAGGCGGCGCCGGCGGGAGGGGGTGAGGGTGCCGTGCAGGTTCGCCCACAGCGCCGCCGCGGCGTGCTCGTCGACCTCCGGCGGCGGCGCGACGGTGACGAGCCGCGCGTCGGCGGCGTGGTGGGTATGCCGCCACCCGTCGAGGAGGTTCCGTCCGGCGACCCACACCACCAGCGCGGCGGCGGCGACGGCGAGCAGCCACGGCCGGTCCGCGGCCCAGTGCACGGCGTCGACGACCCGCGCCACGACCGGGCCGGACGGGGGGCTGAAGGGTGGGGAAATGACACCGGCGCCCGGCCCGGAAGGGCTGGGCGCCGGTGACAGCGCAGGCATCGAGGACGGCGGCGGCGGGTGGCTGGGAGCGGCGAGGATCCACACCGCGGTCCCGCCGGGCTGCGGCGGGCTCACAACGCGGCCTCGTCGTCGTCGAGGTCATCATCGAGGTCGAGCAGGTCCGCCGGTTTCGTCGTGGCGAGCAGGTGCTCGCTCGGCGAGGCGATCGACTCGAACGCCGTCCGGTTCGTCCCTGAGATCAACAGGCCATGACCGGTGCGGGCGGCGAGCAGCATCCGCCGTTCCCCGACGGTGAGCCCGAACGCGTCACCGACGGCCTCGATCGCCTGGGATGCCTGTTTGAGCAGGACCTGCGTCGCCGCGTTGGAGACGACGGCCATGCCGAGGTCGGTGCCGAGGACGTCGGCGACGTCCTGGGTGATGACGGTCAGGCCGGCGTTGCGTTTCCGGCTCGCCTTGGACATGACGGCCAGGAACCGGGCGCCTTCGCCGTCGCGCATGAGCAGCCACGCCTCGTCGACCACGACGAGGCGCCGCGTCGCGAGGCGCCGGTTGCCAGGGGCGTCGACGCTGCGCCAGATCGCGTCCAGGGCGAGGAGCGTGCCAACCGTCCGCAGCTCGTCGGGCAGGTGCCGCAGCGACCACACCACCAGGTGCCCGTCCGGGCGGGTGGTGGTCGGTCCGTTGAACAGGTCGGCGAACGACCCGTCGACCCACGGGGCGAGCCTGGCGGCAAGCTGTGTCGCGGCCGGGTCGTCGTCGCCGCGCAGCGCGGCGGCGAGGTCGGCCAGCTGCGGGGCTCGCCGGTGGTGGGTGGCCGGGTCGGCGGTGATCCCGGCGGTGCGGTAGGCGGCGAGGATGGCCCGGTCCAGGGCGGCGCGTTCGGTCGGTGGTGGCTGGTGACCGAGGAGGACCGCGATGAGGGTGTGCAGGAACAGGCCGCGGCGGGTCAGCACGTCCGGCCGGGTGTCCCCGACGGGCAGGTCGAGGGGGTTGATCTTCACGCCGGGCCGGCCGAGCTGGACGACGGTGCCGCCGACGGCGTCGGCGAGGCGCAGGTACTCGTCCTCGGGGTCGACGATGGACACCTGCACGCCCTGGTACAGGTTGCGCAGCACGTCGAGTTTCACGAAGTAGCTCTTGCCGGCGCCGGAGCGGGCCAGGACGACCGAGTTGTGGTTCTCCTGCGTCCACCGGTCCCACCACACGATCCCCGAACTGTCGGGGTTGATGCCGTAGAGGACACCGCCGGTCGTGGCCTTGTCGCCGGGCAGCGGCGCCGGCAGATCCGCCGACGCGAACGGGAACGCGGCAGCCAAGGCTTGGGTGTCCATGGTCCGCAGCAGCTGCAGGGAATCTGTCGCCAGGGGCAGGGTGGTGGTCCAGCCGGGCAGGTGCCGCCACGTCGCCGGCTGCACCTCGATCAGCGTCGACGCGGCGGCGGCCTTGACCTGCGCGCACGCGTCGAGGAGTTCGGCCTCGGTGCGGGCGTGCACAGTGAGGTACAGCCCGACCCGGAAGAGTTTCGCGGCGCCGCGGGCCAGTCGCTCGGCGAGGTCGGCGGCGTCGTCGGCGGCGGCCTCCACGTAGGGGTCGACGAGTTTGCCCTTCTCCGCGTCGGCGCGCCGCGACGATTCGAAGCGGGCGCGCTGGGTGCGGAGCCGTTTCGCCGCGATCGGCGCCGGGAGCGGGTCGATGTGCAACGCGAGGTCGAGCCGGCCGGGCCAGGACAGCAGCGGTTCCAGCCAGGCGGGGCCGACTTCGGCGGGGTAGCCGGTGACGACGAGGGTGGCGGCGTAGCCGTCCCCGACGCGCAGCATCCGCGGGGTGACCTCGACCGAGGCTGGCGCCACGGTCGCGGCCAGCCCCGCCGTCTGCGGGGCCGCCGCGGCGGCCGGCGCGGTTCGGGTGAACAGGTTCATGACGGTGTCCTTCTGCGGGTCTTGGTTGGCGCCGTCCGGGGTGCGGCGGTGATGACCGCGTCGGGGGCGGCGAGCCCGCCGGGCCGGGACGGCCGGTACGGGTCCGCGGCTGCGGCGAGCGCGGCGGTGACCGCTGCGCCGTCCAGCGCGCGGGTGGTGACGCCGAGGCCGGACAGGGCGCGGACGGTGTCGTCGGCGCGGCGGCGGGCAGCGTGCTCGCCGCGTTCGCCACTGCCGGTGCGGGTGACGATGAGGACCTGCCGGCGCAGCGGGTCACGCCGCTCGGCGAGGTCGGCGAGGAACCGCGCGTGGTCGGCGCACGCCGCGGCCAGAGCCGGGTCCGGGAGCCGGTCCGCGGCGCGGGCCAGGGTCCGAGCGGAGGAGGCCAGGTCGACCGGCTGCGCGGACACCACGATCTGGGTCGGGGTGGCGAGAGAGTTGAGCCACCGGCCGAACGTGTCGATGAGAGCGGCCTGCTCGTCGGCGGTACGCAGCGCGAGGTTGACGCTCGTCGCGGCAACCAGCGCCGCGGTCGTGCCGCCAGCCCGGTCGGTGAGGCTGATCTGCCCGTCGTCGCCGATGGCGTCGGCGGGCAGCTTCAGCGGCGCCGGCAGCATCACCTTGCTCGCCGGTGCCTGCACCCAGTCCGGGGCTCTGGCGGTGGTGTCGGTGGTGGTCAGCGCGCGGGGGCTGCGGGCGTGCCGCAGCCCGGCGAGCAGCCATACGTCCAGGGACATCCCGTCGCGGCGGCCGACGGCAACGCCGAAGACGAGGCCGCCGAGCACGACGAACGTGCCGACGAGGACCGGGACGGGCAGTACGGTGTGCAGGGCGTTCCAGGCGCCGTAGCCGATGACCGCGGCGACGGCGAGGATCGCCAGCTGCCGGAACGTCAGCCCGTAGACGACCTTGTCCGGCGCGTCGACGTCGGCGGGCATCCGGGCGCGGACGGACGCTTCGTCACGGCGGTTCACCGGCCCACCGCCCGTACAACCCTGCCAATGCCCGGCACGGCGCGGGTCAGCTGCTGCACCACGACGACCCGGACGATCATGCCGAGGAAGTTCGGGCGTTGACCGCCGGAGGACAGCGCCCGGCGCATCAGGCCGGGGATCTTCACCGTGGTCCAGAGCAGGACCATGACGATGAAGAGGTTCATCATGCCGCCGGGCTCGTACGGCAGGCCGAAGACGGGCAGCATGGTGTCGCCGTCGGTGAGCAGCCAGTTCCCGGCGTACAGGGTCATGGCCTGCCCGATGGGGATGGCGAGGGTGATGCCGTAGGAGCGCCACCACAGCTTCGCGACCGGGTCGGTCTGCGGCAGCGCGTGGCAGGCCAGGGCGAGCGGCGCGACGGCGGTCAGGATGAGGACCGCGGAGAACCGGCCGAGCATGGAGAACGCGGTCGCGCCGAGCAGGATCAGGATGATGACCATGCAGACGACGAACAGCAGCTGCACCGACTGGTCCTGCCAGGCGATCAGGTGCTGCTTGATCCCGTTGATCGGGGAGGGTCGCAGTTCGCCGTCGCCGCCGAGGTCGTCCTGGACCAGCGCCTGGGTCAGAGCGTTGGCGAGTTCGATCATCTTGGCGCACCACAGCTGGCTGAAGTGCGAGGCGATGAACCCGACGATGCACCGCGGGAGCAGGTCTTTGGCGGTGTAGCGGGACCGTTCGTCACCGCCGGCGAGCATGGTGAGCACACCGGCGGCGACGAAGAACAGCACGAAGCAGAGGTCGACGATCAGGACCGATCGGCCGGTCAGGGCCTGCACCTGCGGCAACGTCGTAACGTCCGGGGTCTTGAGCAACGCGTTGGTGATCACACCGATGAGCGCGTCCAAGCAGGCCATGACCGCTTCGGAGAACCAGTCGAGGATGTTGTCCAGGAGCCAGCCCATGATCGTCAGCCCCCGACGATGCCCTGGACGACCTGCAGCAGGATCGGTGCCAGAACGGCCAGGCCGTAACCGATGAGCGCGTTCTTCAACGCGCCTTTGGCCTTGTCGACCTGGGCCGGGTCACCACCGGCGGTGGCCCAGTACACCCCGGCGAGGACGAGGAACAGGGTCGCCACCGCGGCGAGGATGCCCATGATCCACGTCTGCAGGTTGGCGATGACGACCGGCAGCGCGTTGGCCGCCACGACGACGGAGGTGTCGAGGGTGCCGGGATCGGCCGCTGCGGCCGACGGCACTGCCACCAGCGCGACCATGGCTCCCACCGCGGCCAGCCCGCGTACGGCGAGCCGCCACACGCCGGGCTGGTGCGCGACGCACGGCGGGTCACTCGGCTGGCCGGTCGGTTCCGGGCCGTCCGCGAGGCCGGCGACCGTGACGGTCGCCGTGTCTGTGGCCGGGTTCGTGACGGTGGTTGTTGTCGGAGGAGTGGTGGTGTGCGGGTTGTGGGCACGCAGACGTGCCCGCGGGAAGCGGGACATGGTTGGGGTTCACCTCCCGCCCCGCGCCGCGGCCGGCATCGGCGCCAAGAGGCGCGGGTGCGGGCGGGGCGGCGCGGGGCGAATGCTCGAGACAGCGGATGTGGCCGCTGCCGAGCGGGACCCCGGTGGGCGAGTGCGGTTGCGCAGCCGCGACGCGCTCGGGAGGAGCTCGTCCTCCCTTACGGGTCAGGCTGTGGGATGAGGTGTCAGCGCATCACGATGGCGCGGCACCCGAGGCGCGCGGCTGGCGCAGCACTCGCGGCACGGGGTTCGCCCGGCGGCGGACAGAACCCCCAGCACCCGGTGGGCCATCGAAGGCCGCAACGGGAAGCCGCGAAGTCCTGCACCCTCCTATCCGGGTTTGTGAGCCGTGGCGAACGCCCCCACCACTCACAGCCACTCACAGCCGCACACAGCGGCTCACAGCCCTCCGGCAGCGGCTCATGGCCGCACACAGCTCGGCTCACAGCGGCCGGACGGCGCACGCGGACCGTGTCACGGTCATGGACATCAGGGCCGCCAGAGGGCCCGGAGACCGCTCACAGCCCATCCGGTGCCTCGAACGCCTGCGCGTCGACCACTGGCACCGCGACGGCAGCCGGGGGACGCAGCAGAAAGCGAAAGGGCCGTGGGGGGGGGGGGACCAGCTCGCGGGAGAGCAGGCCCAGGAACGGGGTCGGGGGTGAGTGGCGGGGGGGGACC
>NZ_JBFAZW010000133.1:0-25644 GCF_040682015.1 Dactylosporangium sp. NPDC051485 | reverse complement strand
AGGTCGGCCGGCAGGCGGACCCGGATCACCGGGATGCGGTCGCCGCCCCGGGCCGCGGGACCGACACCACCCTGGGTCGGGGAGCCGACAGCACCCCGGGCCGCGGGGGCGGCGGGGCCCCGGGCCGGGCGGCTGCCGGCGACGGGCGGGGGGTCGCGGACAGCCGGGCCGGGGAGGGCGAGGGCGGCTACTGGCTGGTGGAGTTCCTGCTGCAGCCGGCCGGTGAGCCGGGCCTGCTCGTCCCGGCCGCCGACGTGTGGCGCGACGCGGCGTCGCCGCTGTTCCGGTGGGTGGACTATCCGCAGGAGGTGCTGCTCGCCGACCTGGGCCGGGCGAGCCGGCTGTGGCCGGAGCTCGACGAGGCGCTGTGGGCGCCGCGGCCGGAGTCGCTGCGGCTGGACACGGCCGGGGCGTACCGCTTCCTGCAGCACGCCACGCTGCTGCACGACGCCGGGTTCGGGGTGCTGCTGCCGGCGCAGTGGCAGCGGCGGCAGGACCTGGGGCTGACGTTGACGGTCCGGACCCGGCAGCCGGCGGTGCCGGTGCTGCGGGACACGACCGCGAACCGGGCCGCGATCGTCGCCTACCGGTGGGGGCTGGCGATCGGCGACGAGTTCCTGTCCGAGGCCGACCTGGCCGAGCTGGCCCGGGCGAAGGTGCCGCTGGTCAGGCTGCGGGGCCGCTGGGTGCACCTGGACCCGCAGCGGCTGGCGGCGGGCCTGTCGTTCCTGCGCCGCGGCGGCGGGGGCGAGATGACCGCGGGTGAGGCGATGCGCCTGACCCGGCTCGTCCCGGACGGGGACCTGCCGCTGCCGGTCACCGGCGTCGACGGCAGCGGCTGGCTCGCCGACCTGCTCACCGGCCGGGCCGTAGAACGCCTGGAACTGCTCGACCAGCCGGCGTCGCTGAACGCGACGCTGCGCCCCTACCAGCGGCGGGGCCTGTCGTGGCTGGCGTTCCTCGACCAGCTCGGGGTGGGGGCGCTGCTCGCCGACGACATGGGCCTGGGCAAGACGATCCAGGTCCTGGCGTTGGAGGCCCGGCTGCGGGAGCAGGGGCCGCGGCCGCCGACGCTGATCGTGTGCCCGCTGTCGGTGCTGGGCAACTGGCGGCGGGAGATCGCCCGGTTCACGCCGGGCCTGACCGTCGCCGTCCACCACGGCTCGGCCCGGGCCGGCCGCGACGGGAGCACCGACCCGGCGGGGCTGGCCGGCGCCGACCTGGTCCTCACCACCTACCAGGTCGCGACCCGCGACGCCGACACCCTCGCCGCGGTGTCGTGGGACCGGGTCGTGCTCGACGAGGCCCAGCACGTGAAGAACGCCACCGGGGTCACCGCGCGGGCGGTGCGGCGCCTCCCGGCCCGCCACCGGGTGGCGCTGACCGGCACCCCGGTCGAGAACCGGCTCACCGAGCTGTGGTCGATCGCCGACTTCCTCAACCCGGGCCTGCTCGGCGAGGCGTCGATCTTCCGGGCCCGCTACTCGGTGCCCGTCGAACGGTGGGGCGACGAGCAGGCCGCGGCCCGGCTGCGGCGCGTCACCCGGCCGTTCCTGCTGCGGCGGGTGAAGACGGACCGGGCGGTGATCGCCGACCTGCCGGAGAAGTTCGAACGCCGCCAGTACTGCAACCTCACCCTGGAACAGGCGACGCTCTACAAGGCCGTCGTCGACGAGCTGTTCGTGAAGCTGCGGGAGGGCCGTGCCGGCCCGCAGCGCAAGGGCCTGGTCCTGTCGGCGATGACGAAACTCAAGCAGGTGTGCAACCACCCGGCGCACCTGATGGGCGACGGCACGCCGCTGCCGGGCCGCTCCGGCAAGCTCGCCCGGCTGGAGGAGATCCTCGCCGCGGCCCTCGCCGCCGGCGACCGGGCCCTCGTGTTCACCCAGTTCGCCCGGTTCGGGCACCTGCTCGTCCCGCACCTGGCGCAGCGGCTCGGCACCGGCGTCGAGTTCCTGCACGGCGGCACCCCGAAGGGCGCCCGGGACCGGATGGTGGACCGCTTCCAGGGCGGGGCCGGGCCGGGGGTGCTGCTGGTGTCGCTGAAGGCGGGCGGCACCGGCCTGAACCTGACCGCCGCGAACCACGTCGTGCACGTCGACCGGTGGTGGAACCCGGCCGCGGAGGCGCAGGCCACCGACCGGGCGTTCCGCATCGGGCAGCGCCGCGACGTGCAGGTCCACACGTTCGTGTGCATCGGCACGATCGAGGAGCGGGTCGAGCACATCATGGCGTCGAAACGGGCCCTGTCCGGGGTCGCGGTCGGCTCCGGCGAGGGCTGGCTCACCGGCCTGTCCACCGACGACCTGCTCGACCTCGTCACCCTGTCCCCGGAGGCGGTCGCGGATGCCTGAGCGCAGCTGGGCCCACCAGTTCATCGTCATGCTGGAATCGTTGCGGATGGGTACGACGTTTTCGCAGGGCCGCCGCTACGCCCGCGCCGGGCAGGTACGGTCCGTCACCATCTCCACCAGTATCGTGACGGCGCTGGTCGTCGACGACGACGGCGACACGTACCGGGCCCGCATCGGCGTCAAGGCGTTCACCGCCGCCGACTGGGCACGCATCGAACGGGCCCTGGCCGGCGAGGCGATCCACGCCGCGAAACTCCTCGCCGGGCACCTGCCCGACGACCTCGACACGATCCTCGCCGGATTCGGCCTGTCGCTGCTGCCGCAGAACCTGTCCGACATCGTCCTGGACTGCTCCTGCCCCGGCTGGCAGAAACCGTGCCGGCACCTGACCGCCGCCTGCTACGTCCTGGCGGAGGAGTTCGACGCCGACCCGTTCGCCGTCCTCGCCTGGCGCGGCCGCGGCCGAGACGAACTCCTCGAGGCACTACGCGCCCACCGCGTCTCCGCCCTGGGCCACATCGCCCGCCACCAGCAGCCGCACCCCAGCGCACACCCCGACAACCCGGACCCCGGCAGCGCTACGTTCTGGGCCGCCGGTCCCCGCACCAGCCCCCCACCGCCGGCGGTCCCCGGCTCCGTCCACCGCGGCGACGCCATCCTCGACCAGCTCGACCAGCTGCCCCTCACCGCCGGCCGGTTCGACGTCGCCGACCTGCTCCGCGGCGCCTACCGCACCTTCACGCACCGTGACCCGGGGTTGCCGGGCAGCCACCCCCGCCGGTAACGTCGCAACCCAGCGGCGCTCAGCCGCGGTCAGGGCCGAGAGGCGCTGCGACGGACCCCAATGCCAGGCGGTCCGCCACGCTCGGCCGAACACTGACCCCCTTGACCCAAGGGCGCCTCCTGTCACCGGGAGGTGACCACAGGTATGTCCCACAACCCTGCGGCGCAGCACACCGCCGACACCCACCCCTACCTGCAGCGGCGCGACGGCATCGAGTTCGCCGTCGCCGACCTGTCCCTGGCCGGCGCCGGCCGCACCCAGATCCGCCTCGCCGAGCACGAGATGCCCGGCCTCATGGCCACCCGCCGCGAGTACGCCGCCGCCCAGCCCCTGCGCGGCGCCCGCATCGCCGGCAGCCTCCACATGACCGTGCAGACCGCCGTACTCATCGAAACCCTCGTCGCGCTCGGCGCGCAGGTCCGCTGGGTGTCGTGCAACATCTTCTCCACCCAGGACGAGGCCGCCGCCGCGGTCGTCGCCGGCCCCACCGGCACCCCCGAGCACCCGGCCGGCACCCCCGTGTTCGCGTGGAAGGGCGAAACCCTGCAGGAGTACTGGTGGTGCACCGACCGGCTGCTGCAGTTCCCCGGCCCCGGCGGGCAGACCCTCGGCCCGAACATGATCGTCGACGACGGCGGCGACGCCACCCTGCTCATCCACCAGGGCGCCGAGTTCGAAACCACCGGCCGGGTACCGCAGCCGGCACCGGACGGCGACCCGGAGTACACCATCATCCTGGAAACCCTCGCGGCCAGCCTCGAACGCGACCCGCAGCGGTTCACCCGCATCGCCGCCGGTGTCCGCGGCGTCACCGAGGAGACCACCAACGGCGTGAAACGCCTCTACAAGCTCGCCGACGCCGGCGAACTGCTGTTCCCGGCCATCAACGTCAACGACTCCGTCACGAAATCGAAATTCGACAACACGTACGGCATCCGGCACTCCCTCCTCGACGGCCTGAACCGGGCCACCGACGTCATGCTCGCCGGGAAACTCGCCGTCGTCTGCGGCTACGGCGACGTCGGCAAGGGCGCCGCGGAGGCACTGCGCGGCATGGGCGCCCGCGTCGCCGTCACCGAGATCGACCCGATCTGCGCCCTGCAGGCCGCCATGCACGGCCTGCCCGTCGTCCGCCTCGACGACGTCGTCGACACCGCCGACGTCATCATCACCGCCACCGGCAACAAAGGCATCATCACCGCCGCGCAGCTCACCCGCCTCAAGCACAACGCGATCGTCGGCAACGTCGGGCACTTCGACAACGAGATCGACATGGCCGGCCTGGCCCGCATCCCCGGGATCACCAAAACCGAGATCAAACCCCAGGTCCACGCCTGGACGTTCCCCGGCGGCCGGTCCATCATCGTGCTGTCCGAAGGCCGCCTGCTCAACCTCGGCAACGCCACCGGCCACCCGAGCTTCGTCATGTCGAACTCGTTCACCAACCAGACGATCGCCCAGATCGAGCTGTACACCAAGCCCGACGCCTACACCCGCCAGGTGTACCGGCTGCCGAAACACCTCGACGAGAAGGTCGCCGCCCTGCACCTCGACGCCCTCGGCGCCCGCCTCACCGAACTGACCAAGGACCAGGCCGAGTACATCGGCGTCGACGTCGCCGGCCCCTACAAACCCGACCACTACCGCTACTGACCCGGCCCCCGACCGGCCGGCCCACCCCCGGGCCGGCCGGCCCCGATGAATCACCGCCGCCCAACTCGTCACAGCATCCGACAGCGCTCCGCGACGACGAAAGGGCGAACACCGATGGCAACCACCCTGTACTCGGCCACCATGTCCCTCGACGGCTACATCGCCGGCCCCGGCGGCGACATGGGCTGGCTCACCCCGCACCTCGGCCCCAACCCGCTCATCGACGAGCTCATCCCCCGCATCGGCGCGCTCATCGTCGGCAACCGCACCTTCGGCGGCGACGACCCCCACAAGGGCACCGACCGGGCCGGGAAACCCTTCGGCGGCGGCTGGGACGGCCCCCAATTCGTCGTCACCCACCACCCCCGCCCCGCCGGCGACGGCATCACCTTCGTCCCCGACCTGCCCACCGCCCTGCGCGAAGCCAGGGCCGCCGCCGGCGATGGCTACGTCAACATCCTCGGCGCCGACATCGCCCGCCAATGCCTGCACGCCGGCGAGGTCGACGAGATCCTCGTCTGCGTCGCCCCGGTCCTGCTCGGCGGCGGCACCGCCCTGTTCACCGGCCCCACCGCCGCCATCGGCATGCAGCAGCTGCACGTCAGCCACACCCCGCACGCCGTCAACATCTGGATGCGGATCACCAGCCGGCAACCGCACCGCACAAGCCCGCACACCCACATCACCACCCCGGGTAGGTGAGGGTCGGACGCCCGCAAACGGGCAACCGACACCCGTGCGCCGCACCAGCTGGATCCTCGCCCTAGCCCTCGCCGCCGGCTACATCGACGGCCTCGCCCTGCTCCACCTCGGCGGGATCTTCGCCAGCGTCGTCACCGGCAACCTCGTCCTCATCGGCGTCGCCGCCGCCACCGACCCCCACCACCTCGCCGACCCAGCCATCCGCGCCGCCCTCGCCACCACCGTCTACACCACCACCATCTGGGCCGCCCGCCGCCTACCCCCAGGCCGATGCCTCGTCGCCGCAACCGCCACCCTCTGCACCCTCGCCGGCAGCTGGGCCATCACCCACCACGACCCCCAAGGCCTCGTCCAGCTCCCCCTCCTCACCCTCGCCACCATCGCCGTCGCCCTCCAAGCCGCCGCCCAACCCGACACCGACCAACCCACCACCTACCTCACCGGCACCCTCACCCGCCTCGCCCAAGGCCGCGCCCGCCTCACCACCGACGCACCAGCCCTCATCGCCATCCCCACCGGCGCCGCCACCGCCGCACTCCTGCTCAACCACGCACCCTGGCTCGGACCACTCCCCGCCGTCGCCCTCCTCGCCACCGCCAGCGTCATCCACACCCCACCCCCACGGCCACCCCGAACACCCACACCCGCCCCACAACGCCAAGCCGCCTACACCCCGTAACATCACCACCATGGGGATGGTGCACACCGTCGGGCTGGTCCTCCACCCACGCCGCGACTCCAAACCAGCCATCGACGCCATCATCGACTGGGCCCGCGCCCGCCAAGCCACCGTCCTCGGCCTCCCCGACGAAGTCGACCGCATCGACTGCACCGCCGTCGCCGTCAACGCCGACGAACTCGTCGGCCGCGCCAACCTCGTCGTCAGCCTCGGCGGCGACGGCACCATGCTGCGCAGCATGCGCCTCCTCGCCGGCAAACCCACCCCCGTCCTCGGCGTCAACCTCGGCCGCCTCGGCTTCCTCGCCGAAATCAGCATCGACGAACTCCCCGAAGCCCTCACCGCCATCGACGCACACCGCTTCACCGTCGAACCCCGCATGGCCGTGCGCACCCAACTCCCCGACGGCACCGACGTCACCGCCTTCAACGACATCGCCCTCGTCCGCACCCCCGGCCACGGCCTCGCCGCCATCGCCATCTCCATGCAGGGCTACCCATTCGTCCGCTACTCCGCCGACGCCCTCATCGTCGCCACCAGCACCGGATCCACCGCCTACAGCTTCTCCGCCGGCGGCCCCATCGTCTCCCCCACCGTCGAAGGCATCCTCGTCGTCCCCGCCGCCGCCCACTCCGCCTTCAACCGCGCCCTCGTCCTATCCCCCAACGAAGACCTCGACCTCGAACTCCTCCCCAGCAGCGGCCCACTCGTCGTCGAAGTCGACGGCGAAGTCCTCGGCGAACTCAACCCCGGCGACACCCTCACCGTCTCCGCCGCACCCGCCGCCGCCAAAGTCGTCCGCCTCGGCTACACCACCTTCTACGAACGAGCCCGCCGCAAACTCCAAGTCAACGGCAGCCTCGAAGTAGAACTCCCACTCTGAGCCAGGGCACCCCCACCCTACGAATGCGAACGCTCCGGCAACCCCGGCACCCGCAACAACGCCTCATCCTCGTAACACCACACCCAATCCTCACCAGGCTCGAACGACTGCACCAACGGATGCCCCGCACCATGGAAATGCGCCGTCGCATGCTTCGCCGGCGACGAATCACAACACCCCACATGCCCACACGTCAGGCACAACCGCAGATGCACCCACCGCCCACCCACCGCCAGACAGTCCTCACAACCATCCGCCGACGGCTCCACCACACCGATCGCATCAACATGCGCGCACACACTGCTCACCACACCACCGTACCCACCAACCACGGTCGCCGGCCGCCCCAACCCGTGGTTGGATTGACCCCATGGCCAAGCCAGCGATCTTGACCGTCGACGACGACCCCGCCGTCTCCCGCGCCGTCGCCCGCGACCTGCGCAGACAATACGGCGAGGACTACCGCATCGTCCGCGCCGACTCCGGCCACGAAGCCCTCGACACCCTCAAAGAACTCAAACTCCGCGGCGAACAAGTCGCCGTCCTCCTCGCCGACTACCGCATGCCCACCATGAACGGCCTGCAATTCCTCGAAGCCGCCATGGACCTCTACCCCCGCGCCCGCCGCGTCCTACTCACCGCCTACGCCGACACCGACGCCGCCATACAAGCCATCAACATCGTCGACCTCGACCACTACCTCCTCAAACCCTGGCACCCACCAGAAGAAAAGCTCTACCCCGTCATCGACACCATGCTCGACGCCTGGAAAGCCGCACCCGACCGCCCCAGCGCCGACGTCAAAATCGTCGGCCACCGCTGGTCCGCCCCCAGCTTCGCCGTCCGCGACTTCCTCGCCCGCAACATGATCTCCTACCGCTGGTACACCACCGACGACGCCGAAGGCCAACGCCTCCTCACCGCCGCCGGCCTCACCCCCAACGACGTCCCCCTCGTCGTCACCACCGAAGGCAAACCCCTCATCAACCCCACCGAAGCCGAACTCGCCACCCACGTCGGCCTCACCACCACCCCCACCAACGACTTCTACGACCTCGTCGTCGTCGGCGGCGGCCCCGCCGGCCTCGGCGCCGCCGTCTACGGCGCCAGCGAAGGACTCCGCACCGTCCTGCTCGAACAACGCGCCACCGGCGGCCAAGCCGGCCAATCCAGCCGCATCGAAAACTACCTCGGCTTCCCCGACGGCGTCTCCGGCGCCCAACTCACCGACCGCGCCCGCCGCCAAGCCATCAAATTCGGCGCCGAACTCCTCACCGCCTGCCGCGCCACCCGCCTCGACATCCAAGGCAACACCCGCATCCTGCACTTCGAAGACGGCACCACCATCGCCTCCCACGCCGTCATCCTCGCCACCGGCGTCTCCTACCGCCGCCTCACCGCCCCCGGCCTCGAACACCTCCACGGCCGCGGCGTCTACTACGGCAGCGCCGCCACCGAAGCCCCCAGCTGCACCGACCAAGACGTCTACATCGTCGGCGGCGCCAACAGCGCCGGCCAAGCCGCCATGTTCTTCTCCCGCTACGCCCGCAACGTCCACCTCGTCATCCGCGCCCCCAACCTCAACGCCTCCATGTCCCAATACCTCATCGACCAGATCGCCACCGTCCCCACCATCACCATCCACCCCTGCACCGAAATCGCCGCCGCCCACGGCGAAGAACACCTCGAACACCTCGAACTCCGACCCGTCGACGGCGGCCCCACCCACACCGTCCCCGCCACCTGGCTCTTCATCTTCATCGGCGCCGAACCCCGCACCGACTGGCTCGACGGCACCATCGCCCGCGACCCCCGCGGCTTCGTCCTCACCGGCCCCGACCTCCTCACCGGCGACGGACCACCCCCCGGCTGGCACCTCCCCCGAGACCCCTACCACCTCGAATCCAACGTCCCCGGCGTCTTCGCCGCCGGCGACGTCCGCGCCGACTCCGTCAAACGCGTCGCCTCCGCCGTCGGCGAAGGCGCCATGGCCGTCTCCCTCGTCCACCGGTACCTCCTGGAGGGCCAATGACCACCACCACCGACGGCCGCCGCCTCACCCCCGACGACCTACGCCAGCTCTTCCTCTTCGAACACCTCGACCACACCCAACTCGAATGGATCGCCACCCGCGGCTGGGCCGTCAACCACCCCGCCGGCAACACCGTCTACATCGAAGGCGAACCCGCCACCTGCTTCGTCGTCCTCCTCACCGGCACCGTCTCCCTCAGCCGCAACATCCGCGGCGACGACGTCGAACTCTCCCGCACCGACCAACAAGGCGTCTACGGCGGCGCCACCCAGGCCTACCTCGGCGACCAGGTCCCCCAGCTCTACAACAACACCATGCACGCCATCACCGACGCCGAGGTCTACGAAATCCCCGCCGCCGAATTCGGCCCCACCATCCGCCAATGGTTCCCGATGGCCATGCACCTGCTCGAAGGCCTCTTCTTCGGCATGCGCAACAGCACCAACGCCGTCGCCGAACGCGAACGCCTCCTCGCCCTCGGCTCCCTCTCCGCCGGCCTCACCCACGAACTCAACAACCCCGCCGCCGCCGCCGTCCGCGCCACCGCCGTCCTCCGCGACAAGATCGCCGGCATGCGCCACAAACTCGCCCTCATCGCCGACGGCCGCCTCAACGGCGAACAACTCCACGGCCTCGTCGAACTCCAGGAAACCGCCGTCAAAAAGGCCGCCAACGCCCCCAAACGCACCGCCCTGCAAACCAGCGACGCCGAAGACGCCATCGGCGACTGGCTCGACGAGCACAACGTCAGCGGCGCCTGGGACATCGCCGCCACCCTCGTCGCCGGCGGCGTCGACGTCCCCTGGCTCGAAGACATCAACGCCTGCATCGGCGACCTCGACCTCGAACCCGCCGTCCGCTGGCTCACGTACACCATCGAAACCGAACTGCTCATGGGCGAGATCGAGGACGCCGTCGCCCGCATCTCCGGCCTCGTCGGCGCCGCCAAGCAATACTCCCAGCTCGACCGCGGCCCCTTCCAGGTCGTCAACGTCCACGAACTGCTCGACGCCACCCTCATCATGCTCAACGCGAAAATCCCCCAGGGCATCCGCGTCGTCACCAACTACGACCGCGGCCTGCCCGCCATCCCCGCCTACGCCGCCGAGCTCAACCAGGTCTGGACCAACCTCATCGACAACGCCGTCTCCGCCATGCCGGACGGCGGCACCCTCACCATCACCACCAGCCTCGACCCCACCGGCGACTGCCTCGCCATCGAGATCGCCGACACCGGCGCCGGCATCCCGCCCGACGTCCGCCCCCGCATCTTCGAACCCTTCTTCACCACCAAGCCCGTCGGCGAGGGCACCGGCCTCGGCCTCGACATCAGCTACCGCATCGTCGTCAAGAAGCACCACGGCGACATCCGCGTCACCTCCGAGCCCGGCGACACCCGCTTCACCGTCGTCCTGCCGCTCCAAGAACGCCACTGACCCCTGCACCCTCCCGGCGGCTGCCCTTGGCGGGCAGCCGCTTTTTGTTGGTGCAGTCCGGCGCGAAGCGCCGGCCCTACTTGAGAAGGCGTGCCGCCAGGCACGCTGCCTAATGCGTCCTAGGATGCTAGGAAAAGACTCAAGAGCCTGATGACTCCGGTCCGTGCAACCAGGGGCCGTTGCTCCCGTCAGACACCGGTCGGCCCTGGGGGCCTCCCTGCCGGGTCCGCTGTGCCAAGACCGCAGTCCGCGCGCGGGCGGGAAGGCGCCTCGTCGCGCTTGTGTCGTCGGTCAACGGCGCACCCGATAGCGCAGGTGCAGCACCCGGTTGCCCTGTATCACCACGTCAGGATCCTCCAACAGGTGCTGCGCGTGGACCGACCCGAAGTAGCGCTTGCCGGACCCGAACACGACGGGTACGACGTCCATGCGCACCTCGTCGACCAGGCCCGCGGCAAGCACCTGGCCACCGACGTCGCCAGCGGCGACCTCGACGATGCGGTCACCCGCAAGCTCCTGCGCCTTGGCCACGGCTGCCTCGACGCCGTCGACGAAGTGAAACGGCGCCTCCGGGTCCCAGCCCTCGGGCGCCGGCCGGTGCGTCACGACGACCACGTGGTCGACCCCGCCGGGAGGCTTCCCGTCCCAGCCGTCCGTCAGGTCGAAGACGTGGCGGCCGACGATGGTCGCCCCGATCTGGTCCCAGTACGGCCGGGTGTAGTCGTACGACGTCTGCGACACCTTCAACTCGCCGCTCTCGTCCAACGGGACGTCACCGCTGGACAACCAGTCGAACAGCGGTCCGGGCTGGTCATGCTCGTCCGCGACGAAGCCGTCCACCGACACCGAGCTGTACATGACCACCTTGCCCACGGGGCTCTCCTCTGCGTTGGACTGCCCCCAAGTTAGCGTCTCGTGAGCTGCCGCTCTTGTAAGAAATCAATCGGCCGGCAGCGGCCAGCTGTCCAGCACGTGGCCGGGATGTTCGCGCAGGAACCGCCGCCGGACTTCGACGTACCGGGTCGGCGTGAGCCCGGTGAACGCCCGGAACTCGTGGCCGAAGTGGGCCTGGTCGAAGTAGCCTGCGCCACCGGCGAGGTCGCCCCAGTCGATCGGTCCGGCGGGGTCGATCGCGAGCACGGTGGCGGCGAAGCGGTAGGTGCGGGCCAGCCGCTTCGGCGTGACGCCGATGAGCTCCTTGAACCGCTGTGCCAGATGCGTGCTGCTGACACCGGCTGCCACGCTCAGGTCGCCGATCGCCACCGCCCCGCTGGTCGCCGCGATGACGCTGCTCGTATGGCGGACCAGCCCCAGGCCGGCGGTCTCGCGCAGCCGTCGCATGAGCGCCTCCTCGAGCAGCGTCAGCATCTCGTGCGGTCCGTCCGCCGTGGCCAGCCGGTCGCGCAGCTCAGCAATGGCGGGCCGGCCCCAAACCTGCTCCACCGTCACCGGCCGGTCACACAGCTCGGCCGCGGGCATCGGCAGCAACGGCGCCAGCCCCCACGGCTTGAAGTGCACGCCGACGGACCGGGTCTGCGGCGGATAGCCGAACTCGAAGGCGCGGGTGGGCGTGGTGACCACGCAGCCGTCGGCGTACTCGGCCGTCTCGATGTCGGTGCCGGCGCGGATGCGAAACGGCGCCCCGAGGTCGACGATGAGCAACGCCGCCGGCATCGGCGGCAGCGTCAGCCGGGCGTACGGCGACGCACCCTCCAGGTAGTACAGGTCGTCGATCAGCCCGTCCAGCGGCGGTCGCGGCACTCTGGACACGTACTCCACGCCCACAGCATCGCCGACGCCCCGCCGGCATCGAGCGCCGGGATGGTCCAGCCCCGCGCGCGCAAGGCGTCCTAGGATACTAGGTTGAGTCTGGGAGCAGGGGGGCTGTCGGGCCCTGGCGGCGGCCCAGCAGCGACGCCCGCGTCAGGGCCGCCGATCCGAACCGGTCGCGGACCTTGTCCAGCGCCGAGTCCAGCTCCGCACCCGACGTCACCTCGAAGGGCAGCTCCAGCTGCAGCGACCCGTCGTCGTCGAGGTTCGACACGGCGATCCCCACCAGCGTCAGGCCCCGGTTGGCGATGTCGGAGACGGAGGCGGAGTGCAGCCGCCGTGCCGCATCCAGCAGCGTCTGCGTGTGCGACGTCGGCCGGGCCAGGGTGTGCGACCGCGTCACCCGCGCGAAGTCCGCGAAACGCAGCCGCAGCACCACGGTCCGCCCCGTGCGCCCGGCCGCCCGCATCCGCCGCGACACCCGGTCGACGAGGTCGGCCAGGACCGCCTCCACGAACGCCTGCGGGTGCGGCCCCCGCCCCAGGGCCCGCTGCGCGCCGATCGAGCGCCGCCGCCGGCCCACCACGACCGGCCGCGGATCCCGGTTGTGGGCCAGGGCGTGCAGGTGCCGGCCCTGGCCCTCGCCCAGCAGCGACACCAGCGTCGCCTCCCCGAGCCGGGCCACCTGCCCGACCGTGGACACCCGGTGCGCGTGCAGCTTCGCCGCCGTCACCGTGCCGACGCCCCACAGCCGCTCCACCGGCAGCGCGTGCAGGAACGCCAGCTCCTCATCCGGCGGCACGAGCAGCAGCCCGTCCGGCTTGGCCACCCCGCTGGCCACCTTGGCCAGGAACTTCGTGCGCGCCACGCCGACCGTGATGGCCAGCCCGACCTCGGCCCGGATCCGCTGCCGCAGCCGCTCGGCGATGCCCACCGGCGCCCCGGCGATGCGGTACAGGCCGCCGACGTCCAGGAACGCCTCGTCGATCGACAGCCCCTCCACCACCGGGGTCGTGTCCCGGAAGATGGCGAAGACCGCCTTCGACGCCGCCGAGTACGCCGGCATCCGCGGCGGCACCACGACCGCCTCCGGGCACAGGGCCCGCGCCTGCCGCCCGCCCATCGCGGTGCGCACCCCGCGTCGTTTCGCCTCGTAGCTGCACGCCAGGACCACTCCCCCGCCGACGATCACCGGTCGGCCGCGCAGCCGCGGGTGGTCGCGCTGCTCCACGGACGCGTAGAAGGCGTCCAGGTCAGCGTGGAGGATGTGCGCGTCCGACACGAACATATGTTCGCATACCAGCGCGCCCGAGCACACGGATCCGGCAAACACCGATCACCACCCGCGACAGCGCCACCACGCAAGACGCGCCCCGGCGCCTCACTCGGCCCCGCGCGGCGGCAGCCCCGCCGCCCGGTACACGTCGTCGATCACGCGCATGGTCCGCACCGAGTCCTCCGGCGGGGTCAGGTTCGTGCCCTCCCCCGCCACCGCCGCGGCGAACGCCCGCAGCTGGTAGGAGTACGTCGTCCCGCCGGGCACCCGCTCGTGGCTGGTCCTGCCGCCGCGGTGCACGGTGAGCCGGTGGAAGGCGCTGGGCGCCAGGTAGTTGAAGATCCTCAGCGATCCCTCGCTGCCGGTGTACCGCGCCGAGACGTTCAGCAGGTGCCGCGACCACATGCTGGCGACGGTCCGGCCGCTCGCCCCGCCCGGGAACCGGTACTCGGCGACCATCGCCCGGTCCACCCGGGGCTTCTGCAGCAGCGCCCGGGCCGACGTCACCTCCGGCTCCCCGCCGCCGAGCGTGCGCAACGCGTGCACCGCGTAACACCCGGCGTCCATCATCGCCCCGCCGGCCAGCCCGTAGTCGTACCGGATGTCGCTGAATCGCGGCAACGGAAAACACAGCGCCGTGTCGATGCTGCGCGGCTCGCCGAGCGTGCCGGCGATCTCCAGCGCGCGGGCGAACACCGGGTGGTACCGGTAGTGGAACGCCTCCATGACGACGAGCCCGGACCGTCTCGCCGCCCCCGCCACCGTCTCGGCCTCGGCCGCGTTGGCGGTGAACGGCTTCTCGCACAGCACGTGCTTGCCGGCCTCGAGCGCCGCGAGCGTCCACCGCGCGTGCAGCCCGTTGGGCAGCGGCACGTACACGGCGTCGATCCCCGGGTCGGCGAGCAGCTCGGCATATCCGGCGTGCACCTGAGCAATCCCGTGCCGCCGCGCGAACGCCGCCGCCTTGCCCCGGTCCCGGGCCGCCACGGCCACCACCTGGACCCCGGGCACCGACCGGGCCGGTGCGATCAGCGCCGCGGGCGCGATCCGGGCGGCGCCGAGCACCCCGATGCGCAGCATGCGGCAAACGGTACCGCGGCCGCCCGGCATACTCCCGGCGTGGCCGCCCGCTCGGCGAAAGCCCCATCACCGCCACGGCGGCGATAGCGGCGGCCGCGCGGGCCGCGGCGAGGGCGGCCGGCTCGCAGCGGCGCAGGTCCACGGTGGACTTGACGGCGGCGTAGCGCGCAGCGCCAGGGCACGGGTGCAGTTGGCGACATGCCCGTGCGGGCAGCCTTGCCCACATCGGCGGGTGGGTTAGGTTGGTCGGCGTGCGGGTGCTGATGATCGCGCCGCCCGGCGCGGGCAAGGGAACGCAGGGCGCGGTGGTCGCCGAGCACTTCGGCCTGGACCGCATCACCATCGGCGACCTGTTGCGCCGCAACGTGGCCGAGGACACGGAGCTGGGCCGGCGGGTCCAGCCGACCCTGGCCCGCGGCGAGCTCGTCCCCGACGACATCGTGCTGGAGCTCACCCGCCAGGGCCTGGCCGCGGCGAAGGCGGCCGGCCGCGGCTACGTCCTCGACGGCGTCCCGCGCACCATGGCCCAGGCCCTGGCCGCCTACCGCATCGGCCTGCGGCTGCGCATGACCGCCGACGTGGCGCTGCACCTCGCGGCCGACGACGACGAGCTGCTGCGGCGGCTGCTCAACCGGGCCGGGACCGAGCACCGCGCCGACGACAACGAGCCGGTGATCCGCCAGCGGCTGCGCTTCTACCGCGAGGTCACCGAGCCGGTCCTGCAGTTCTACGCCCGCCGCCGCATCCTGCTCACCGTCGATGCGCAGCGCCCCCTCGAGGCGGTCAGCGCCGACGTCATCGCGGCCCTGCGGGAGCGGGCCGCGGGCCTCGCCCCGCGGTGAGACCCCTCGACGAGCAGTGATCACGCCCTCATCGATACGCCCGACGCCGGGGCGAGAATCGCGCATAGTGTCGACGGGTGAACGCTGAGACGCTGCTGCTGCTCTGCCTCGGGGCCGTCGCGATCATCACCGGGGTCCGATGGCTCGGAGAGCGCACCGGTCTCCCGGCGGCCGCGCTGCTGCCGGTGATCGGCATCGCCTACGCGCTGCTGCCCGGCCCCAACATCCCGCTCGACCCGCACGTCGTGCTCACGTTCGTCCTGCCGCCGCTGCTGTACAGCGCCGCGCTGGACTCCTCGCTGCTGGCGATCCGGGCCAACCTGCGTATCGTGATCGGGCTCTCGGTGCTGTTGGTGTTCGCCACCGCGCTGCTGATCGGGGCGGGGTTCGCGCTGTTCGTCACCGGGGCCACGCTCGGGGCGGGGGTGGCCGTCGGGGCGGCGGTGGCGCCGCCCGATCCGGTGGCGGCGCTCGCGGTCGGGCGCAAGGTCGGGCTGCCGCCCCGGCTGATCACGATCATCCAGGGCGAGGGGCTGCTCAACGACGCCACCGCGCTGACGCTGCTCAACGTGGCGGTCGTGGCGGCCGTGAGCGGGGAGTACTCGACGCCGCGGGCGGCGGGACTGTTCGTGTTCGCCGCGGTCGGCGGGGCCGCCGTCGGGGTCGGCGTCTCGTACCTGCTGCGGCTGCTGCGCCCGATCACCGCCCGGGACCCGCTGCTGGCCAACGCGATCTCCCTCGCGACGCCGTTCATCGCCTACCTGATCGGGGAGGAGCTGCACGTCTCCGGGGTGCTCGCGGTGGTCGTCGCCGGGCTCATCGTCGGGCACGACGCGCCGCGTTCGACCACCGGCGCCGGGCGGCTGCAGACCGGCGCGGTCTGGCGGCTGGCCGACTTCCTCCTGGAGGGGGTCGTGTTCCTGCTCATCGGCCAGCAGCTGCCCACGGTGGTGCGGGGGCTGCAGCAGTACGCCATGAGCACCATCGTGACCGCGGTGGCCATCGCCGTCGGCGTGACGCTGCTGCTGCGGCCCGTGTGGCTGGTCCTCACACAGGCGGCGCACCTGCTGCTGCGCCGCGAGGACGAGGGCCTCAGCGGGCGGGAGATCACGGCGCTGAGCTGGGCCGGGACGCGCGGGGTGATCAGTCTCGCGGCGGTGTTCACCATCCCGCTGACCACCGAGGCCGGCGCGCCGTTCCCCGACCGGGACCTGCTGCTGTTCTGCACGTTCATGGTGGTGCTCGTCACGCTCGTGGGGCAGGGGCTCACGTTCGCGCCGCTGGTGCGGGCGCTGGGGCTCAAGGCCAACGAGGTGGACGAGGCCCGGCAGCGCAACGAGGCCCGGGCCGCGGCCGTGCAGGCGGCCCTGGACCGGCTCGACGAGCTGGAGCGGGAGGAGCCGGACGAGGCGCAGGCGGTGGCGCTGCTGCGCGCCAAGCTGCAGGAGCGGCTGCGCCGCTACCAGCACCGCCTCGACGTGCTCTCGGCCGCAGAGTCCGACGAGGTGCCGACCTCGCAGCGCTACGAGTCGGCGCTGCGGATACAGAAGCTCGCCATCGAGGCCCAGCGGGAGGAGCTGCTGCGCTGGCGCGACGCCGGCAACCTCCCCGACGAGGGCCTGCGCCGCCTGGAGCGGGAGCTCGACCACGAGGAACGCATCCTGCCCGAGCGGCCCTGACCAAACCCATCGGCTGAGTGGGATTGACGAGCGACGGCCACCTTCACTACATTACCTACTCAATAAGTAGGCTACATAGACTTTCGAAGGATGGATGGCCCCGTGAAGCTGCGCACCCGCATGCTCGCCGTCAGTACCGCGTTCCTGGTGACCGGGACCGTGCTGGGCGGCTGCGCCGGCACCGCGAACAGCTCCAACGATGGCGGCGGTGGCGGCGGCGAGGTGACCCTCGCGCTGGTCGCCTACTCCACGCCGCAGGCCGCGTATGAGCAGCTCATCGCCGCGTTCCAGAAGACCGACGCGGGCAAGAAGATCAAGTTCACCCAGTCCTACGGCGCCTCCGGCGACCAGAGCCGCGCGGTGGCCAGCGGCCTCAAGGCCGACATCGTGGCCTTCTCGCTGGAGCCCGACATCACCCGCCTGGTCACCGCCAAGCTCGTCGACGCCTCGTGGAACTCGGACCAGTACAAGGGGATGATCACCGACTCGGTGGCGGTCATCGGCACCCGCAAGGGCAACCCGAAGAACCTCAAGACGTGGGACGACCTGGCCAAGCCGGGCGTGCAGGTGCTCACGCCCAACCCGTTCACCTCGGGCGGGGCGAAGTGGAACATCCTCGCCGGCTACGGCGCCAAGTCGCAGAAGGGCACCGACAAGGCGGCCGGCGCGGCCTACCTCGACGCCCTGTTCAAGAACGTCCCGGTGCAGGACAACAGCGGCCGCGCCTCGCTGCAGACGTTCACCAGCGGCAAGGGCGACGCCTTCATCTCCTACGAGAACGAGGCCCTCTTCGCGCAGAAGAACGGCCAGGCCGTCGACTACACCGTGCCGGACGACACGATCCTCATCGAGAACCCGATCGCGGTGACCACCAACAGCGCCCACCCGGCCGAGGCGAAGGCGTTCCTGGACTTCCTGCACACGCCGGCCGCGCAGAAGATCTACGCCGACAACGGCTACCGCCCGGTGGTCAAGGACGCCGGCGGGTCCTTCCCGCACCCGTCCGGCCTGTTCACCGTCGGTGACCTCGGCGGCTGGTCGAAGGTGAACAAGGAGCTGTTCGACCCGGCCCAGAGCGTCATGGCCTCCATCGAGCAGAAGCTGGGCATCTCGACCTCCGCGGCCCCGAGCCCGGCGGCCTCCAAGAAATGACCGCAACGACGTCGGTCAAGCCCACCGGGTCCGGCACCGCGCCGGGCCCGGCCGGGCCTGTGCTGCGCAAGCGCCGGCCGTACGGCACCGCGCTCGGCCTCGGCACGGCGGTGCTGTACCTGAGCCTCATCGTGCTCATCCCCCTCGCCGCCGTCGTCTGGCGCTCCACCGACGGCGGCTGGGACCGGTTCTGGGCGGCCGTGCGCACCCCGGACGCCTGGGCCGCGCTCGAGCTCACCGTCGGCGCCTCCCTCATCGTCGCGCTCATCAACGTGGTGATGGGCACCGTGATCGCCTGGGTGCTGGTCCGCGACAAGTTCCCGGGCAAGGGCCTCGTCGACACCCTCATCGACCTGCCCTTCGCCCTGCCGACCATCGTCGCCGGCCTCGTGCTCCTGGCGCTGTACGGCACCAGCAGCCCCCTGCACATCGACCTCGCCTACACCAGGCTGAGCGTCGGCGTCGCGCTGCTGTTCGTCACCCTGCCGTTCGTGGTGCGCACCGTGCAGCCCGTGCTCAAGGAGCTGGACCGCGACATGGAGCAGGCCGCCTACTCCCTGGGCGCCTCGCCCTTCACCACGTTCCGCCGGATCATCCTGCCCAACCTGGCCCCGGCCATGATCTCCGGCGCCGGCCTGGCCTTCACCCGGGCCATCGCCGAGTACGGCTCCACGAACCTGCTCACCGGCAGCATCCCGTTCCAGACCCAGGTCTCGGCGGTGAACATCTTCGGCCGCATCGAGAGCGACGACACCACGTCGGCCGCCGCCATCTCCACGGTGCTGCTGGTCGTCGCGTTCGTGGTGCTCGTCCTGCTCGACCTCTTCCAGCGTTGGAGCGCCCGCCGTGGCTAAGTACCCGCTGCGCATCCTGGCCCTGGTGTACCTGCTGTTCCTGCTCGTGCTGCCGGTCGGCCTGGTCCTGTGGCGCACGTTCGAGCACGGGCTGCGCCCGGTCATCGACACCCTGACGTCGGACAACGCCACCCACGCGTTCGCGGTCACCCTGTCGGTGGCCGTGTGGGCCGTGCTGGCCAACACCGTCTTCGGCATCGGCGCCGCGATCCTGCTCGTGCGGCACAACTTCCCCGGCAAGCGGCTGCTGGGCGCGCTCATCGACCTGCCGCTCGCGGTGTCCCCCGTGGTCGTCGGGCTCGCCCTGATCCTGGTGTACGGCAAGTTCGCCCCCCTCGGCGGCTGGCTCGAGGACCGCGGCATCCAGGTCATCTTCTCGCTGCCCGGCATGGTCCTCGCGACGATCTTCGTGTCGCTGCCGCTCGTCGTGCGGGCCATCGTCCCGGTGCTGGAGGAGATGGGCGACGAGCAGGAGCAGGCCGCGCACACCCTGGGCGCGAACCGCTGGCAGACCTTCCTGCGCATCACGGTCCCCGGCATCCGGGCCGCGCTGGGCTACGGCGTGGTCCTGTGCCTGGCCCGGGCCCTCGGCGAGTACGGCGCCGTCGCGGTCGTCTCCGGCCGCCTGGTCGGGCAGACCCAGACCGCCACGCTGTACGTCGAGGAGCGCTACCAGAACTACCAGCAGACGGCCGCCTTCAGCACCGCCGCCGTGCTGGCCCTGATCGCGATCGTCATCCTGCTCGTCACCAAGCTCCTGCGGCCGAAAGAGAACGACTGATGGCCATCGAAGTCCGCGACGTGAACAAGTCGTTCGGCAAGACCCCGGTCCTGCGCGACATCTCCGTCGACATCGCCTCGGGCTCGCTGACCGCGCTGCTCGGCCCGAGCGGCGGCGGCAAGTCCACGCTGCTGCGGGTGATCGCCGGCCTGGAACAGCCCGACACCGGCAGCGTGCGGATCAACGAGGTCGACGCCACGCGGCTCACCCCGCAGCGGCGCAACGTCGGCTTCGTGTTCCAGCACTACGCGGCGTTCAAGCACATGACGGTGTACCGCAACGTCGCCTTCGGCCTCGAGGTCCGCCGCCGCCCGAAGGAGGACATCCGCAAGCGGGTCATGGAGCTGCTCGAGCTCGTCCACCTCGACCAGTTCGCCGACCGCTACCCGGCCCAGCTCTCCGGCGGCCAGCGCCAGCGCATGGCCCTGGCCCGGGCGCTGGCCCCGCAGCCGGAGGTGCTGCTGCTCGACGAGCCCTTCGGGGCCCTCGACGCCCAGGTCCGCAAGGAGCTGCGCACCTGGCTGCGGCGCCTGCACGACGAGGTCCACGTGACGACCGTCTTCGTCACCCACGACCAGGAGGAGGCCCTGGACGTCTCCGACGAGATCGTGGTGCTCGCCGACGGGGTCGTGCAGCAGGTCGGCAGCCCGCACGAAGTCTACGAGCACCCGGCCAACCCGTTCGTGATGAGCTTCCTCGGCCCGGTCACCCACCTCGGCGGCCACCTGGTCCGCCCGCACGACGTCGCCCTGTCCCGCGATGCCTCCCCCGGCGCCACCGAGGCCGTCGTCACCCGGGTCGTGTCGCTCGGCTTCGAGGTGCGCATCGAGGCCAAGGCCGGCGACGTCGACGTCTGGGCCCAGCTGACCCGGGCGGGGGCGAAGGCCGTCGGCGTGCAGCCCGGCGACACGGTGTACCTCAGCCCGGAGACCGACGCCCGGACCCTCGCCGCCGCCTGAGGCGGCCAAGCATGCTGCCCAAGCGCATCGAGTACTCGGTCCGGGCCCTGGTCGCCCTGGCCGGCGCCGCACCGAGGACGGTCAAGGCCCAGGACGTCGCCGACGCCCAGGACATCCCGTCCGGATACGTATACGACCTGCTCGCCGACCTGCGCCGCGCTGAACTCGTCCAGGTTCAGCGCGGCACCGGCGGCGGCTACCAGCTCGCCCACCCGCCGGCCGACCTGACCCTGGGCGAGATCGTCCGGCGGCTCGACGGCCCGGCCGCCGACCCGCCGCCGGACGCCGACCGCTCCATCGAGCGCCTGCGCCACCTGTGGGAGCGGGCCAACCGGGTGCGGCTGGACTACCTGGACGCGGTCACCCTCGCCGATCTCATCAACCACCGGCCCCAACGACCGACCTGATCAACCACCCGGCGAGGCCGGCAATCCGGCGGCGGTAACGCAGGGACCGCCGCCGGTCAGTAGACGTCGCGCAGGTAGCGCTTCTCGGTGGCGAGCTGCTTGACGTAGGCGGCGGCGGACGGCTCGTCCAGGTGGCCGTGGACGGCGGCGATCTCGCGGAGGGTCCGGTCGACGTCCTTGGCCATGCGGGTCGCGTCGCCGCACACGTACAGGTACGCGCCGTCACGCAGCCAGGCCCACAGCTGGGCGCCGTGCTCGCGCATGCGGTCCTGGACATAGACCTTGGCCCGCTGGTCGCGGGAGAAGGCGAGATCCAGGCGGGTCAGCGTGCCCCTGCGGGACAGCTCCGCCAGCTCGTCGGCGTAGTAGAAGTCGGTGTCGCGGCGCTGCTCGCCGAAGAACAGCCAGTTCGGCCCGCGGGCGCCGCGGGCGTCGCGCTCCTGCAGGAAGGCGAGGAACGGGGCGACCCCGGTGCCGGGCCCCACCATGATCATCGGGGCGGCGTCGTCGGCCGGCGGGTGGAAATGCGGGGAGCGCTGCAGGTACACCGGCACCTCGGCCCCGCCGGCCGCGTCGGCCAGGAACGTCGAGGCGACGCCCTTGCGGTCGCGGCCGTCGGCGTTGGGGAAGCGGATCACGGACACGGTCAGCGACACGTGCCCGGGACTCAGCAGGGGCGAGGAGGAGATGGAGTACTGCCGCGGCTGCAACCGCTTGAGGACCGCCACCCACTCGTCCGGCCCGGCCTTGACCGCGTGCTCGGCGACCACGTCGACGGCCTGCCTGCCCCAGGTGTACTTCGCCAGCTCCCCCTGGTTGCCGGGGCGCAGCAGCGCGCGCAGCGGCGAGTCCCCGGCCCGGTCGGCGACGAAGCGCAGCAGGTCCGGGGTGATGCGGGTGACGTCGAGGCGGCGCAGCAGGGCCTCGCGCAGCTCGACCTCCCCGCCGGCCTCGACGACGGCCCGCGGGTCGAGGCCGGTGATGGCGAGCCACTCCTCGACGAGGTCGGGGCAGTTGACCGGCCACACGCCCAGCGCGTCCCCGGCCCGGTAGCCCAGCTCCGGCACCTCGAACGTGAACTGGCGGACCTCCTTCGCCGAGCCGGGGCGGCTCAGCAGCCGGTTGCCGGTCAGCGCCGCGGTCACCGGGTCGGCCCGGCCGGAGCGGGGGGCGGCGGGCGCGGCGGCCGGGGCGCGCAAGGCGGTGACGACGGCGTCGAGCCAGCCGGCGGCGGCGTCGGCGTAGTCGGGCTCGCAGTCGACCCGCGGGGCGAGCCGGACCCCGCCGAGCTCGCTGAGGCGGGCGTCGAGGCGGCGGCCGTGGCCGCAGAAGTCGGCGTAGCTGGAGTCGCCGAGGGCGAGCACGGCGTAGCGGCGCCCGTCGAGGCGCGGCGGGTCGGCCTGCAGCGACTCCCAGAACGCGGCGCCGTTGTCGGGGGCGTCGCCGTCGCCGAAGGTGCTGGTGATGACGAGCAGGTCGTCGTCGCCGCGCAGCAGCTCCCCGGCGGCGGCGGTCATGGCCCGCACGTTGGCCCGCAGCCCCTCGCCGCTCAGCCGTCGGCCCACCTGGGCGGCGAGCTCCTCGGCGTTGCCGGTCTGCGACGCCCACAGGATCTCGACGGTACGGCCCGGGGGGCTCGGCGCGGCCACCGGCGCACCGGGCCGGTGGTAGGTCCCGGCGAGGAACCCGTCGACCCAGGCGGCCCGGTCCGCGGCGAACGGCGCGCCCGGCGGCAGGGCCGGCACGACGCCGGGCGCGGGCGGGCTGGCGGTGAGGGCGCCGAGGAACCCGGCGAGGTAGGCCCGCTCCCCCTCGCTGAACGCGGGCGGGGCGAGGTCGAGGCCGAGCGGCCCGGGTTCCGGCTGCGGCGGGGCGGCGGCCGCCACGCGGGTGAGGCGGACCGCGCAGGCCTTGAGCTCCGGCTGGAACGAGATCGGGTCGACGGCGTCGGAGGTGACCGCGTTGACGGCCAGGTCGTCGCCGAACAGGTCGTTCCAGTGGAACGGCGCGAAGCAGGTGCCGGGCCGCACCCGGTCGGTGACGGTGGCCGGCAGCACGGCCCGGCCGCGGCGGGAGGCGACCTCGACGCGGTCCCCGGCGCCGAGGCCGAGCCGTGCGGCGTCGGCCGGGTGGACCTCGACGAACGGGCCCGGGTTGAGCTTGTTGAGCTTGCCGACCCGGCCGGTCTTGGTCAGCGTGTGCCACTGGTGCTGGACCCGGCCGGTGTTGAGCAGCAGCGGGTAGTCGTCGTCGGGCAGCTCGGCCGGGTCGAGGTGCGGGCGGGCGAAGAAGACCGCGCGGCCGCTGGCGGTGGCGAAGCGCAGGCGGGTCCCGGCGGCCTCCTCGCGGTACCGGATCGGATTGCGGCTCGCCGAGCCGGGCGGCGCGGGCCACTGCACGGGCCCTTCGCGCAGCCGCTCGTAGCTGACGCCGCGCAGGTCGTAGCCGGTCTGCGGGTTGTGGAAGCCGCGGATCTCGGCGAACACGTCCTCGGCGCGGGCGTAGTCGAACGCCTCGCCGTAGCCCATGGCCCGCGCGACGCGGGCGATGAGGTCCCAGTCGGCGACGGCCTCGCCGGGCGGGTCGGCGACCGCGCTGACCAGCGTCAGGTTCCGCTCCGAGTTGATCATCACGCCGTCGGTCTCGGACCACATCGCGGCGGGCAGGATCACGTCGGCGTAGGCGTTGGTCTCGGTCTCGGCGTAGGCGTCCTGGGTGATGACCAGCTCGGCCCGGCGCAGCGCCTCCACGACGGTGCGCCGGTTGCCGACCGAGGCGACCGGGTTGGTGCAGATGATCCAGCAGGCCTTGATCTCGCCGGCCGCCATCCGCTCGAACATCTCGACCGTGCCCTTGCCGACGTCGGTGCGCAGGGCGCCGCCGGGCAGGCCCCAGGCCTGCTCGACGAAGACCCGGTCGGCCTCGACGAGCACGGAGCGCTGGCCGGGCAGGCCCGGCCCCATGTACCCCATCTCGCGCCCGCCCATGGCGTTGGGCTGGCCGGTGAGGGAGAACGGGCCGCTGCCGGGGCGGCAGATGGCGCCGGTGGCCAGGTGCAGGTTGACCAGGGCGTTGGTGTTCCAGGTGCCGTGGGTGCTCTGGTTGAGGCCCATGGTCCAGCAGCTCATCCACTCCCCGGCCGCCCCGATGAGCCGGGCCGCCTCCGTCAGGTCCGCGGCCGGGATGCCGGTGATCGCCTCGACCTTGTCCGGGGTGTAGCCGGCCAGGAACTCCGGCATCGCCTCCCAGCCCTCGGTGTGCGCGGCGATGAAGTCCTCGTCGGTGTGGCCGCCCTCGACCAGCAGGTGCAGCAGGCCGTTGAGCAGGGCCAGGTCGGTGCCGGGGCGGACCGGCAGGTACAGGTCGGCCTTCTCCGCGGTGGCGGTGCGGCGCGGGTCGGCCACGATGAGCTTCGCGCCCGCCTTGACCCGGTCCATCATGCGCAGGAACAGGATCGGGTGGCAGTCGGCCATGTTCGCGCCGATCACGAGGAACACGTCGGCGTGGTCGAAGTCGTCGTACGACCCGGGCGGCCCGTCGGCCCCGAGGGACAGCTTGTAGCCGCTGCCGGCGCTGGCCATGCACAGCCGCGAGTTGGACTCGATCTGGTTGGTCCGCACGAAGCCCTTGGCGAGCTTGTTGGCCAGGTACTGCGCCTCGAGGGTCAGCTGCCCGGAGACGTAGAAGGCGACCGCGTCCGGCCCGTGCTCGTCGACGATCGCCCGCAGGCGGGCCGCGGTGTGCGCGATCGCCGCGTCGAGCCCGGTCTCCACCCGCGGCCCGGCGCGCTCGGCCCGGACCAGGGCGGTGCCGAGCCGGCCGCCGGCGGCGAGCATCTCGGCGCTGGTCGCGCCCTTGGTGCACAGCCGGCCGCGGTTGGCCGGATGGTCCTTGTCGCCGTGGACCCGCAGCACGCGACGGCGGCCGTCGGGGTCCGTCGCCACGTCGAGGACCATGCCGCAGCCGACCCCGCAGTAGGAACAGACCGTGCGGCTCTGCATCACGCCGTGCACGATACGCACACCCAGTTACACCCGTGTCACACGAACCCGCACGACCGATCGCGGCCGATGTGAGGGGCGGCCGGGACCCGGAATGGGCTGCACCATGGGCCGAGATGTCCCGTCGAGTAGCCAGACGACGACGCACGGCACTGCCGGCCGGCGCCGGCCCGCCTCATCATTGGGGCGCGACCTACCGGGAGGGGCAGACCCATGATCGCCGCTCGACTCATCGTGCCGGGGGGCCTCCTGGCCCTGCTGGCCGCCTGCGGCCCCGCCGCGCAGCCCGCGCCGGCGGCCGCGGCGCCGACGACCGCGGC
>NZ_JBFAZW010000132.1:0-26232 GCF_040682015.1 Dactylosporangium sp. NPDC051485 | reverse complement strand
CGTTGGCCGAACTGGCCCCGGCAACGTCGACGCACTTACCGCCGAACCCGGTGATCGGCCCACTGGAAGCGGCCGAGGCCGCCGTCATACCGACGGCAGTCACGCCGACGACGGTGGCAACCGTCGCGGCGATGGCGAACCCGACGCGGCGACGAGGCCAGCGCCGGGCAGTGAATGAGGGTGTCACGTACTGATCCCTTTCTGGGCGGCGCCCGCACCCGGACCATATGGTTGGGGGTGGTCCGCGCGTCGGGCGGGAGCAGTCCCCGGCCGACCGCGCAGGCGACGGCAGGGGTCGGATCTGTCAAGGTAGTTAACAGATCCACCGGAGGCTATTCCGACACCCGAAGGCAAGTCAATATAGGACTTGAATTAAGGTGCTGAGCTGCGGTTTTGCATTCCGGCACAGGGTGCTGCACGGGCCGTCGGCCCGACGCGCGATCACAGCGGGTAGGCGCTCATCGGCAGGAGCGTCGCCGGCTCGTGATCGAGGGCCGGCGGGAACTGCCGGGCTGGCGGGTAGCTCCTACGCTGACGACGGGCAGCTGCGGCGTGCGCCGGGCGCTGCCCTTCACGCGCACCTGCACGTCAAGGGCGTAGCGGCGCAGGCTGTGCGTGCGCCGGGGATGAGCCGATGGGCCGGGCCCGTTACCGCGGCGGGCCTACAGCGCCGGGGTCGTCCAGATCGGAAACCAGCGGCCGAGGTCGGCCTCGACCGGCAGCTCGCCGCCGAGCTGCGCGCGGACCTCCAGCTCCAGGGCGTTGTCGCGGCTGTGCGCCCCCGTGGGCGCGAACGGGTAGAACGTGCCGCGCTTGAACAGGTACACCAGCCCGAGCCGGCGCACGCCGGCGCCGGTGAAGCCGATGACCGTGCACAGCAGGCTGGGGCCGTAGCCGGCGTCGGCGAGGGTGCTGTTGACCGCGTGCAGGTCGGTGACGAGGCCGGCGAGGTCGTCGGGGTCGCGCCGCCCGGCGATCCAGGTGTAGCCGTACTCGTCCTGGCTGACGGCCACCCGCGCGGCCTGGTCGGCGGTGAGCAGCGCCAGCGCGTCCGCCTGCGCCCGCGCGGCGGCCTGGCCCTCGGCCGTCTTGAAGCACACGGCGCCGGCACCGGTCGCGACGAGGTCGAGGGCCGCCTGCAGGGTGGTGGCCGCGGCCGGGACCGCGAACAGGGCGTCGAGGTCGGGCTGGACCGGTTTCGTGCGCCCCAGCAGCGCGTCGAGGAATCTCATGCCTCCGGTGCCGCCTCCTGAAGTTCGGCCGAGATCTGCGCCAGCTGGTCCAGCCGCCGTTGCAGGCTCGGATGCGTGGAGAGCAGGGTCGCCAGGCTCGGGCGCGCCCCGACCGCGGGGGTGAAGAAGAACGCGTTGAACGCCTGCGCGGTGCGCAGGTCGCGGGTCGGGATGCGGGCCATGTCGCCGGTCACCTTCGTCAGCGCGGAGGCGAGCGCGGAGGGGCGGCCGGTCAGCGTCGCGCCGGCGCGGTCCGCGGCCAGTTCCCGGTAGCGCGACAGGGCCCGGATCAGCAGGAAGCTCAGCGTGTACACCATCGCGGAGACGGCCATGACCAGCCCCAGCAGCAGGTACGTCTGGTCGCCCCCGCGGCGGCGGCCGCCAAAGAGCTGCGAGTAGAACATGAAGCGGGTGACCATGCCGGCCACGACGCCGAGGAACGCGGCGAGCGTCATGACCGTCACGTCGCGGTGGGCGATGTGGGACAGCTCGTGGGCGAGCACCCCCTCCAGCTCGCCGGTGTCGAGCCGGCGCAGCAGGCCGGTGGTCACGCACACCACCGCGCGCTCGGTGTTGCGGCCGGTGGCGAACGCGTTGGGCAGGTCGGTGTCGGCCACCGCGACGCGCGGCTTGGGCATGTCGGCGGCGGCGCACAGCCGGTCGACGATCCCGTGCAGGCGCGGCTGCTGCTGCGGGTCGACGATCCGAGCACCCATGCCGGCCAGGGCGATCCGGTCGGAGCACCAGTACTGCACGGCCAGCACGCCGCCGGCGATGACCACGATCGCCACCCACGAGCGCAGCAGGGTGACGAGCACGGCGACGAACGCCACGTACACCAGCCCGAGCAGGAACACGGTCAGCACCATCCGGGCCGTCAGCCGGTGGTCGGGGCGGAACCTCGTACGCATCGCCGGCTCCTCAGCCCGGGATGAGGCCCTCGTCGCCCAGCAGCGCGGCCACATCCGCCAGGTCGCTGTCGGCCCCGGGCAGGACCAGACCGGAGGCGGTCAGCTCGGCGTCGGGCACGCCGGTGCCGCGGGCGCGGACGGCGGCGAGCAGGTCGCCCAGCCGGGCGTGGAACGCGGCCCGGTCGCCGGTGTCGACGGCCGCCTGGACCTCGGCGTCGAGCGCGTTGAGCTCGCCCAGCGCCGAGTCCGGCACGCGGTACTGGCCCTCGCCGAGAATTCTGATGATCATCGCCGGGCCTCCTCGTCCGACGGCCGCCCGCCCACCGCGCGAGGCTCCGGCCGCCCGCCCACGGCCGGCGCCGGCCGGGCGGCCTTGAGCGCGGCCAGCTCACGGTCGACGCCCTGGTCGCCGCGCGCCGCGTCGAGAGCGGCCTGCAGGTCGTCGCGGCCGGCAGTCGTCGCGGTGGCGTCCTGCAACGCGCCGGAGGTGAGCAGCTCGTCGATCGCACCGGCGCGGGCCTGCATCTGCGCCGTGCGGTCCTCGGCGCGCTGCACGGCCAGCCCGACGTCACCCATCTCCTCGGAGATGCCGGAGACCGCCTCGCCGACGCGGGTCTGCGCCTCGGCCGCGGTGTAGGTGGCCTTGATGGTCTCCTTGCGCGTGCGGAACGCCTCCACCCGGGCCTGCAGCCGGGTGGCGGCGGTGGTGAGCTTGGCCTCCTCGCCGCTGAGCGCGTCGCGCTGGGCGGTGATCTCATCCATCTGGGCGGTGACGGCGGCCCGGCGCGTGAGGGCCTCGCGGGCGAGGTCGTCGCGGCCGACGTCGACCGCCTGCGCGGCCTGCTCCCCCAGCTTGTCGGCGGCCTGCTGCAGCTGGGCGAGCTGCAGGTCCAGGCGCTTGCGGCTGGTGGCGACGTCGGCCACGCCGCGGCGGACCTTCGTCAGCATCTCCAGCTGGCGTTCGTAGGAGTAGTCGAGCACCTCGCGGGGATCCTCGGCCCGGTCGAGGGCCTTGTTGGCCTTGATCCGGAACAGATCGGCCAGGCGGCGGGAAATGCTCACGACACCTGTCCTTCCTCTCGCCACACGACGCCGGTGCGGCGCCACCTCCAATCTTGCTTCGCCCGGCGGCACCACCGCACCGGTCATGGCGGGCGCGGCCGAAGCGCGGCCGGAGCGCGGCGGCGCCGGAACCGCCCGGATGTTCACCCCACAGATGTCGTACGGCGGCAGGAGACCACCCGGCATGAGGAAACGGCTGCCTTGCTCCAGCGGGCTGCGGGTATGGAGGCGGTGGCTCATCGACTCGCGGCTTCGTACTCCACCATGACGTACACCCGGGATAGGTCGCTTGTTGCCGTTGCCGGGACCAGGTCGTGGCCGGTGGTGCCGACGCGGCCGACCGTCAGCGTGCCCAGCCGGTCGGAGTGCTGCGCCGGGTCGACGGTCACGATCCGGTTCGTGGCGACCACGTTCGCGTCCGCGGGTATCCGGTCCAGCCGGGCGCTGCCGCCGGCGCCAGCCACCCGCAGCGGCCGGTACGTGATGTCGGTCAGCGCATCGATGCTGAACGAGGCGGCGGTCACCAGTTCCACGTCGGCCTCTTCGCCGCTCGCCGCGGTGATCCGGCCGAGCAGGCCATCCGGCGTCGCGACCAGCAGGCCAGCGATGAGGGCGCGCGGCGAGCCCTGGATTCGGACATGGTCGGGTGAGCGGGCCAGGACCGTGGCCGGCACGGCGACCGCGTCGCCAATGGCGCCGCCGTCGGCCGGGCCGCGGAAGACGACAGTGCCGTTATGCCTTGCGATGACGGTGGTGTTGATCGGCGTCGCGCCGGGCGGCAGCGACACGAGCAGCCGCCGGCCCAGGTCCGGGCCGCCGCCCTCGACCAGTTCCTGGTCCACGGCCGTGGAGTGGTAGCCGAAGCCGGTCACCCCCGGCGCGCCGAGCGCGAACAGCCAGGCGGCGGGGCGGGAGTCGAGCGGCTCGATGCCCGTCGCGGTACCCAATCGTCCGCTCACCATGCTCACCACCCGGGTGGTGACCGGGTCGGGCGCCGGCCGGTCGGCCCGCAGGCGCAGCGCGTCGCGGTCGTCGGCGGTGCCGGTCAGGATGGCCAGCCGGGGCTCGCCCTGCGCGTCGCGGCCTTCGAGCACCACGACGGGGCCGAGGAGGACCGGGTCGCGCTCGACGAGCAGGGCATGGATGTCGGTGTGCGGGCCCGAGGCAAGGGTGGAGTCCCAGACCTGTACCGCCTCGGCCAGCAGGCTCGTGCCGGTGGCGTTGCCGGTGACCGGCCAGCCGAGGAACGGCCCGTCGGCGGCGGTGACGGGCATCGGCGTCGGTCGCGCCACCAGCGCCACGCCGATGGTCACGACCGCGACCGCGGCGGCGAGCGCTGCCAGGCCGCCGGCCCGGCGCCGACCGCGAAGCCGGCGGGTGCGGTGGCGGATCTCCTCGTGCGGCACCGGCAACGGACCGAGCTCATCGGCCAGATCGTGTAGCCGCTGCTGCAGCAGCTCGTTGCTGTCGGTCATCGGTCCACCTCCGCGGGCTGCGCATGGGTTTTCTCGGCGGGCAGGTCGCGGCGCAGCCGCTGCAGCCCGCGTGAGGTCAGGCTCTTGACGGTGCCGACCGAGCAGCCGAGCACGGCGGCGGCCTGCTGCTCGGACAGGTCCTCGTAGAACCGCAGCACCACGGCCGCGCGCTGCCGCGGCGGCAGCTCGGCGAGGGCCCGGCGCAGCACATCGCGGTCGTCCATCATCGAGGCGGCATCGGCCAGGCCGCGGTCGGGGACGGCCTGGACCGGGATCTCCTGCCGCCAGCGACGGCTCCGGCTGCTGCGAAACACGTTGACGAGGATCTTGCGCACATACGCATCCGGCGCCGCGTCGAGCCGGTGCCAGGCCAGCGCGGCGCGGGCGAGCGCGGTCTGGACGAGGTCCTCGGCCTCGTACCGGTCGCCGCACAGCAGATACGCGGTACGCGTAAGGCGCTGATAGGCGACCAGCACGAAGTCGCGGAAATCGAGCTCGCTGTCGCGGTCCACCCGTGCCCCCGATCGGCCACCGAAACCTGGTCAGTCTCCATACCCGCGACGTACGGCAGAAGGTTGCCGCGCCTCTCGCGCGGGATCCGCGCCGCCTCGTTGGCGCTCTGCGCGATCCCGTTGCGGATGATGGGGCGATGACCGATGAGGTGCTGGCCAGCCAGGCCGAGTACTACCGCCGGCGCGCGGGCGAGTATGACGTGACGGCGTATGGCGATGTTGCGGCTGCTCGTGCGCGGATCGCCCGGCTCGTCGCGCAGATGCGGCCAGGCGGGACGGTGTTGGAGATCGCGTGTGGTACCGGGCTGTGGACCGAGGCACTTGCCGGCGCGGCCGGGGCGGTGACCGCGATCGACGCGGCGCCCGAGGCGGTGGCGATCGCTCGCGAGCGGGTCGGCTCGGCGAACGTCAGGTTCGAGGTTGCCGATGTCTTCTCGTGGACGACGGCGGTGCGGTTTGACGTGATCTTCTTCTCTGCGTGGCTGTCCCACGTGCCGACGAGCCTGTTCGAGCCGTTCTGGCTGCTGCTGCGGCAGCTGCTGGCGGATGGCGGCCGGGTGCTGTTCATCGACGAACATGTCGATGTCCGGGACAAGGAGACCTATCTGACCGGCGCTGGCGAGATCGTCGAGCGGCGCCTGCGGGACGGCAGCACGTACCGCGTCGTCAAGAACTTCGTGGAGCCGGAGCAGCTGGAGCGCCGGCTGCGCGGAATCGGTTGGGAGTGCCGGATCCGGCGGGACGGCGATTGGGTGCGTGGTGAGGCCCGGCCTGTGCCGTAGCGTGGCTGCTACGGCAACCCGTTACTGCGGGGCTCAGCTTGGCGGCCACTCGGGCGCTGCTGCTCGGGTGCGCCGGGCTTGAATCGCCGCAGGCGCAGGCTGTTGGTGACGACGAACACGGAGGAGAACGCCATCGCGGCGCCGGCGAGCATCGGGTTGAGCAGCCCGGCGGCCGCGAGCGGCAGGGCGGCGACGTTGTAGGCGAACGCCCAGAACAGGTTGCCTTTGATGGTACGCAGGGTCCGCCGGGACAGGCGGATCGCGTCGACGGCGGCCAGCAGGTCGCCGCGGACGAGGGTCAGGTCGGACGCCTCGATGGCGACGTCGGTGCCGGTGCCCATGGCCAGGCCCAGGTCCGCCTGCGCGAGGGCGGCGGCGTCGTTGACGCCGTCGCCGACCATCGCGACGACCTTGCCGTCGGCCTGGAGGCGCTTGACGACGTCGACCTTGTCCGCCGGCAGGACGTCGGCGATCACCTCGCCGATGCCGACCTGCTCGGCGATGGTACGGGCGACGGTGGCGTTGTCGCCGGTGAGCAGGATCGGGGTCAGCCCGAGTGCGCGCAGGGCGGCGATCGCCTGACGGCTGGTCGGCTTGACCGCGTCGGCGACGGTGAGCAGCCCCCGGGCCCGGCCGTCCCAGCCGGCGAGGATTGCGGTGCGGCCGGCGGCCTCGGCGGCGCTCTGGGCCGCGCGCAGCTCGTCCGGGATGGTCAGGCCGTCGTCGAGCAGGAGCTTCGCCCGGCCGGCGGTCACGGTGCGGCCCTCGACGGTCCCCCGGACGCCGAGCCCTTCGGCGTTGCCGAATCCGGTCACCGCCGGCAGGGGTCCGTGCCGCTCGGCCGCGGCGGTGGCGATCGCCCGCGCGATGGGGTGCTCGGAGGCGGCCTCCAGCGCGCCGGCGATGCGCAGCACGTCACCGGCGTCGGTGCCCTCGGCGCCGGCGACATCGTGGAGGCTCATCTGGCCGGTGGTGACGGTGCCGGTCTTGTCCAGCACGACGGTGTCGACGCGGCGCGTGGACTCCAGGGCCTCGGGGCCCTTGATGAGGATGCCGAGCTGAGCGCCGCGGCCGGTGCCGACGAGCAGCGCGGTCGGGGTGGCCAGGCCCAGCGCGCAGGGGCAGGCGATGATGAGCACCGCGACGGCGGCGGTGAACGCGGCGGTGAGCCCGGTGCCGGTGCCGATCCAGTAGCCGAGGGTGGCCACGGCGAGGGCGATGACGATCGGTACGAACACCCCGGAGATGCGGTCGGCGAGACGCTGCACGGCGGCCTTGCCCGCCTGTGCCTCCTCGACGAGGCGGGCCATCTGGGCCAGCTGTGTGTCGGCGCCGACCCGGGTCGCGCGCACGACGAGCCGGCCGCCGGCGTTGACGGTCGCGCCGACCACGGCCGTGCCGGGGCCGACCTCGACCGGGACGGACTCGCCGGTGAGCATGCTGGCGTCGACGGCGGAGGTGCCGTCCTCGACGACGCCGTCGGTGGCGATCTTCTCGCCCGGCCGCACGACGAACCGGTCCCCGACCGTCAACCGCTCGACCGGGATGCGGGTCTCCACGCCGCCCCGCAGGACGGCGACGTCCTTGGCGCCGAGCTCGAGCAGGGCGCGCAGGGCCGCGCCGGCGCGGCGCTTGGCCCGGGCTTCGAAGTAGCGGCCGGCGAGGATGAACAGGGTGACGCCGGCGGCGGCCTCGAGGTAGATGTTGCCGGCGCCGTCGCTGCGTTCGATCGACAGCTCGAACGGGTGCGTCATGCCGGGCGTGCCGGCGGTGCCCAGGAACAGTGCCCACAGCGACCAGCCGAACGCGGCGATCGTGCCCAGCGAGACGAGCGTGTCCATGGTGGCCGCTCCGTGGCGCAGGTTCGTCCAGGCGGCCCGGTGGAACGGCCACCCGCCGTAGACGACGACCGGCGCGGCGAGGGTCAGCGACGCCCACTGCCAGAAGGTGAACTGCCACGCCGGGACCATCGCCAGGACGATCACCGGGACGGCGAGCGCCAACGTCACCCACAGCCGGGTGCGCAGGCCGCGCAGCTCGTCGATCGGCTCGGCCGCGGTGCCGCCGGTGTCGGGCGGCTCGGGCAGGGCGGCGGTGTAGCCGGTCTGCTCGACCACGGTGATCAGGTCCTGCGGGGTGAGGTCGCCGGTGTAGGTGACGGTGGCCTTCTCGGTGGCGTAGTTGACGGTGGCCGTGACCCCTTCGACGCGGTTGAGCTTCTTCTCGATCCGCATGGCGCAGGAGGCGCAGGTCATGCCGCCGATGGTCAGCTCGATGTGGTTCGGTACCGCGATCAGCGGCCGGGTCGGGGATGCCATCGGTGCCTCCGTCAGCTGTGCGTGTGGCCGGGCTCGCCATGCCCCGTCGCCGGCGCGGTGCCGGCGACGGCGGTGAACTCCGCGGTACGGACCGTCCCGGCGTGCTGGAAGTCCAGGAACAGGCGGTAGGTGCCGGCGCTGGGCACCTCGGCGAAGAACGTGACGTGCGGGCCGGCCGCGGTGTGGCCGTCGCCGGGCGCGCCGTCGGGGTGGACGTGCAGGTAGGCGAGGTCGCCGTCACGCAGGGCGACGAGGTGCCCGTAGGCGCCGAGGTACGGCTGCAGGTCGGTGACCGGGGCGTCACCCCGGGTCACGGTCAGGGTCAGCTTCGACGCGGTACCGGGGGTCAGCGCGCCGTCGAGGGCGACGGTGTAGCCGTCCACGGTCGCGGTCCGCTGCGGGGCGGGCAGGGCCGCGGGCTGGTAGTCGCCGGGGGCGGGCACGTCGACGCCGAGGGTCAGCGGGCGCCCGTGCCCGGCCGGCTGGAAGTCGGCGAACACCCGGTACTGCCCGGGCGTGGCCACGGCCAGCGGCACGCTCCAGGTGCCGTCCGGGTCGCGTTGCGGGTGCAGGTGCTGGAACCCGGACAGATCCCGGCGCACCACGATGAGGTGCAACTCCTTGTCGTGGCTGACCGCGTAGCCGGTGACCGGCCGGGCGTCGGGCCCGAGGACGCGGAAGCGGAACGGCGCCGCGCCGGTCGTGCCCAGCGTGGTGGTGAGCGGCTGGAGGCGGTAGCCGTCCTCGGCGACCTGCAACCCACCGGGCAGGTACGCGAAAGCGTCGTGACCTGCGGTGGTGGGCGTGGTGGCGGAGTGCCGGGTATCGGAGTGGGCGGCCGGGGCGGGGGCGGGGCCGGCGATGCTGCCGACCCCGGCCGCCGCGGCGAACACGGCCACCAGCCCCAGCGCGTAGGCGCCGAGCTTGAGCGCAGTACGCACGGCTAGCTCGCCACCTCGTATCCGGCCTCGTCGACCGCGGCGCGGACCGCGGCGTCGTCGAGCGCCTGCGCGCTCGTGACGGTGACGGCGCCGCTGGCCAGGTCGACCTGGACGTTCTGGACGCCGTCGAGCTTGCCGATCTCGCTGGTGACGGACTGCACGCAGTGGCTGCAGGTCATGCCGGTCACGGTGTAGGTCTGCGTCGTCATGACGGTCTCCTTCTGCTGTCGGCCCGCGGTATCGAAGCCTGTGGTCCCGGAGGGTCCGGTGTTGCGCTCGACATCCAATATACCTGTACCCCCCAGGGGTAGAAAACAGGCAGTACCCCCTGGGGGTTCGCTACAGTGGAACTCATGACCACCCCCACCCGCGGCTACACCGCCACCAAGGACCAGTTGCAGAGCCGCCTGCGCCGCATCGAGGGCCAGGTCCGCGGCGTGGAGAAGATGGTCGACGAGGACCGGTACTGCATCGACGTGCTCACCCAGATCAGCGCCATCCAGGCGGCCCTGGACAAAGTGGCGCTCGGGCTGCTCGACGACCACGCCCGCCACTGCATGCGCCACGGCGCCGAGGAGGGCAAGGGCGAGGAGATGGCCACCGAGATGATGGCGGCCGTCGGACGCCTGATGCGCCGCGGCTGACGCACACCCCGACCAGCCGGCACGCCAGTCGGCTGCGTTCAACTACGCACCGCGTCGTTGTCCGCACTGTCCGGCAATCGGTCGACGCATTACTTGTGCACGGTACGCCCAGTACGTAGGGTCGGCTGCGGTGCGACCGCGGTGGTGCACACGTTGCTCGCCCGACCGCGTCTACCAATCTGGTATGGCCGAGGGAAAAGGGAGCCTGCAGCACGTGCCGCCACGCCGCCCGCGACACTCCACCGCAACCCTGGCCACGCCGGCCCGCGCCGTCATCGCGTTCCTCGCCGCCGTGGCGATCCTGCTCTCCGGAACCGGCACCGCGCAGGCCGAGCCGACACCGGCGGAGCTGGAGCAGCAGATCGACGAGATGTGGAACCAGCTCGAGCCGACCATCGAGCAGTACAACCAGGTCCACAGCCAGCTCAAGGAGAACCAGGCCAAGGCGGCGGCGCTGCAGCAGCAACTCCAGCCCCTGCAGGACCAGGTCGAAGCGGCGATGGGGAAGATCGGTGAGATTGCGGCCCGGCAGTACAAGGTGGGCCGGGTCACCACCATGCAGGTGCTGCTGTCCGGGTCCACCCCGACCGACATGCTCGACCAGCTCGCCATGGTCAATGCCATCGCCCGCAACGAACACGCGCAGATCGCGGGCGTAGCCGCGGCGCGGGACAAGCTGGCCAGCGACAAGCAGACCCTGGACGGGCTCATCGCCCAGCAGTCGGTGCAGGACGCCGACCTCGCGGCGAAGAAGACCCAGATCGAGGGCAAGGTCGCCGATCTGCAGAAGCTGCGCCAGCAGGTGTACGGCAGCAGCGGTGCCACCGGCACGCTCAAGCCGGTCGCGTGCCCGGTCGACTACCTCGGCGGCGCCGGCGGCACGGCGGCAAAGAAGGCGTGCGAGCTCATCGGCAAGCCGTACGTCTGGGGCGCGACCGGTCCGAAGAGCTACGACTGCTCCGGCCTCACACTCGCGGCCTGGGCCGCCGCCGGGGTCACGCTGCGCCATTACACCAAGTGGCAGTGGGACGACGCCAAGGCCGTCTCCCGCGCCGACCTGCGCCCCGGTGACCTCGTGTTCTTCTACAGCGACCTGCACCACGTGGGCATGTACGTCGGCGGCGGGTGGATGGTGCACGCACCCACCAGCGGCGACTACGTGCGGATGGCCAAGCTCGACGGCCGGCCCATCGCCGGCTACCGCCGCCCCGGCTGAGCCCGCCTCGAGCAGGTCCAGGGTCTCCTCGACGCGGCGGGCTCGACTCGATCACACCCGGCATCGACCCCGGCAAGGCGCTGCCGGGGTCGCCGGTGCCCGGCCACCACCGCCGCGGTGCATGACCGCAGGTGAACCTTGAGCGACTGCGCGGCGCGCCGCCGCTGCCTCGCCCGGTCGCCGACGGCCTCGCCTACCGCCGCGCATAGAGTTGGCGCATCGGACGCGGAGAACTGCGCGACCGGCGGGAGGTACTCAGTGTGATCACCTATGGCGGGCCACCGGCGCCCAGTTTCGCCGCCGCACCGGGCACGTGGCACGCCGACCCGTTGATGTTGGCCGCCATGGTGGTCGTGGCAGCCGGCTACCTGATCGGCGTCTGGCGGGTCCGCCGCGCCGGTGGGCACTGGCCGGCGACGCGCACCGCCGCCTTCTTCGGCCTGGGCCTGGTCGCCCTCGCCGCGGCCACGATGGGCTGGCTCGGCGTCTATGCCCCGGTGCTGTTCTCGGCGTACGCGCTGCAGGTGGTCGCCCTGCTCATGGTGGTTCCGCTGCTGCTCGCTCTGGGCCGGCCGATCGGGCTGGCCAAGGCCGCGCTCGGGCCGGCGGGGTCGGCGCGGCTCGACGCAGTCCTGAACAGCCGACCGGCCCGCCTGTTCACGGTACCGGTGATAAGTCCGCTCCTGCTCGCCGTGATCCCGTTCCTGATCTTCTTCACACCCTGGTACCAGGCAACCCTGCAGCATCCGCTGCTCGCGTCCGTGAGTCACCTAGCGCTGCTGCTGGCCGGACTCGCCGTCCTGGTGCCGATCTGGGAGGCCGACACCATCGCGGCACCCGTCCCGTATCTCCTGGCCCTCATGTTCGCGCTGATCGAGCTGCTCGCCGACGCCGTGCCCGGCATCGTGATCCGGCTCGACACCCACGTGATCGCTGACGCGTACCTCGCCGCCCTCGGCCGGCCCTGGGGCGGGAGCCTCCTGCACGACCAGCAACTCGGCGGCGACCTCCTCTGGGGCATCGGCGAGGCCGTCGACGTCCCGTTCCTCGCCCTGCTCCTGCTGCAGTGGGTCCGGGCCGACGCCCGCGAGGCCCGGACCGTCGACGCGGCGCTGGACACCGTCGCAGCGGGCGGCGGCAGCGGCTCGCCCGGCGCCGAGGACCCCGGCGACGGCCTCGACCGCCCCTGGTGGGAGACGGACGCCTCGGTCTTCGGCGACCGGGCATCCCACTTCCAGCGGCGCGAGCATGACTGAGCCGACGCCGGACTGCTCCAGCGACCTGCACCACGTGGGCCTGTACGTCGGCGGCGGGTGGATGGCCGAGCTCGACGGCCGGCCCCGGCTGAGCCCACCTCGAACCGTGTAACGGGCACCTCGGGCGCTCTGCGCGCTCGGGCACCCGCCGCGGGAAACCCGGGCCGGCGTCGCTACCCGGCGTCGTATCCGTCCGGGGTGACCAGGCCGTTCTGGTAGGCGAAGACCACCAACTGGGCCCGGTCCCGCGCACCGACCTTCGCCATCGCGCGCGCCACGTGCGTCTTCGCGGTGAGCGGGCTGAGCACCAGACGGACCGCGATGTCGTCGTTGCTCAGCCCGGCCGCGACGAGTTGCACCACCTCCCGCTCCCGGGCGGTGAGCAGGGTCAGCTCCGGCGCTTCGGGCCTCGGCCTGGCCGCGGGCTGCTCCGACCGGACCGAGCGTCGGATCACCGCCCGGGTGACGCTGGGCGACAGCAGCGCGTCGCCGCGGGCCACCACGCGCACCGCCTGCGCCAGTTCGTCCGGGTCGGTGTCCTTGACCAGGAAGCCGCTGGCGCCGGCGCGCAGGGCGGCGAACACGTTGTCCTCCTCGGCGAACGTGGTCAGCACCAGGACCCGGACCCCGGACAGCTGGGCGTCGCCGGTGATCAGGCGTGTGGCGGTGATGCCGTCCACATCGGGCATCCGGATGTCCATCAGCACGACGTCCGGGCGCAGCTGCCGGGCGAGTGCTACCGCCGTGCCACCGTTGCCGGCCTCGCCCACCACCTCGATGTCGGGCACGCCCTCCAGCAGCGCCCGGAAGCCGGCCCGCACCAGGGCCTGGTCGTCGACGAGCAACACCCGGATCACGACGCCTCACCTTCCAGCGCCTCCGGCGCATCCCGGGGCAGTATCGCCCGGACCCGGAAACCGCCGTCCGGCCGGGGCTCGGCCGTCAGCCGCCCGCCCAGCGCTTCGACGCGTTCCCGCATGCCCTTCAGGCCGCGTCCGCCGCCCGGGGCGTCCCTCGGTGCGTCAGCGGCGCCGGGGCCCGACCCGTCGTCGTGCACCTCGACGGTCAGCGACTCGGGCGTCGCCCTCAGCAGTACCGCGGCGCTGGCCTGCTGGCCGGCGTGTCGCAGCACGTTGGTCAGCGCCTCCTGCAGCACCCGGTACGCCGCCTGATCCACCGCTCTCGGCAGCCGTTGGCCGGCGAGATCGCTGTCCACCTCGACCCGCAGACCAGCGGCCCGCACCGCGCCCAGCAGTTCGGGTAGCCGGTGCAGGCCGGCGTCCCGCTCCGGCGGAGCGGCCGGGTCCCCGCAGCGCAGGACACCGAGGGTGGCCCGCATCTCTGCCAGCGCCGCCCGGCCGGTACCACGGATGGCCTCCAGCGCCTCCCGGCTGCGCTCCCGGTCTCGGTCCAGCAGCTGCAGCGCGGCGGCGGACTGCACGGTGATGGTGGCGATCGCGTGCCCCACCGTGTCGTGCAGGTCGCGGGCGATCCGCAGCCGCTCCTCGCTGACCCGGCGCTGTGCCTCCAGCTCACGCTCCCGCTCGGCGTGGGCCAGCCGGTGCCGTACCTCGGTGGCGTACGCGGCCCGGCTGCGGATCAGCGCGCCGAGCAGGATCGCCACCGCGATCGTCGCGGCCTGCGGCAGGAACGCGGAGAGCACGTCCAGCGCGGGTGTCCCCCGGTGCGCGATCAGCGCGATGGCGCCGGCGCTCAGGAAGAAGACCGGTACCGGCACCGCCCACCACAACCGCCCGGCGCGGGTCGCGTCGTACAGCGGCACCGCGAGCACCAGCCCCGGCGGGAACCCCGGATAGTCGAGGGCGTAGAAGAGCAACAACACCGCGGAGACCACGTACAGCACGACCGTCGGGTAGCGCCGGCGCAGCAGCAACGGCACCGCCATCGCCACCCCGAGCGCGTACGCGAACCAGTCCCGATCGACCGAACCCACTTCGCGGCCGGTCGCTATCGCGATCTCGTCGGCGACCAGCACGGCGAGCACGATCCCGGCATCGGCCATCCACCGCCGCAACGCCAGCCCGCCCCTCGACACGCGCCCACGGTAAGCGCCCGGACATCCGATTGCCACCGGTGGGGCGTCATCGCAGCGTCGCCGTGAAGAAGTCCACCACCATGCCGGTCACCTCCTGTGCCGACGGGCGCTGTCCGGGGGTGGCCAGCGTGTGCCCGGTGCCGGCGACCTCGACGAACGTGGCAGGCACACCGGCGGTGCGCAGCCGCTCGGCGAACCGGACGGACTGGCGCGGGGCGACGTCCTCGTCCTGCGCGCCGTGCAGGATCAGGAACGGCGGCGCATCGCCGCGGATGTGGTTGATCGGACTGGCCGAGCGGCGGGTGGCCGTGGACGAGCCGATACCGGCCCAGAGCAGGAAGCGGATGAACGGCGGCGCGTCGGCGAAGTCGTTGAGGTCGGTCGGGCCGAACATGTCGACGACGGCCTGCACCGCGCTGGACTGCTCGGCGTACGGGCCGGACACCCCCTGGCGGTCGGTCAGACCCAGCATCGAGGAGAGCCAGCCACCGCCGCTGGAACCCCACACACCGATACGGGACGGGTCGACGCCGAGATCGGCGGCGTGCGCCCGCAGGAACCGCACCGCGCATGTGGCATCGTCGAGCGGGGCGGGCCACGGGGCGGCGGGTGTCAGCCGGTAGTCGATCGAGGCGACGAGGTAGCCGTGGGCGTTCAGCCGTTCTTGCAGCGGTGTGAACAGCGCGGCCTCGTGGTTGGACAGTGACGCGCCGAGCCCGGAAAGCTTCCGGTCGCCGAGCACCAGGCCGCCTCCGTGGATGTACATCGCCACGGGCGCGCCACGGCCGGGCGTCGCGGCGCCGGCCGGCGGCAGGTACACGTCCATGGCCAGGGGAACCCCGCCCATCCGGCAGTACTCCACCGTGCTGCGCTTGCCGGCGGGCAGGTGGCGGGGCGCGGCGCCGCCCGGAAACCCGGCTCCCGCGAACCCGTCGCTGGCCCCGCTGAACCCCACGAACGTGGCCACGAGCACGACCAGCGTCACCGGCGTGACAGCGATCGCCCCAGCCACCCGGCGCAGCCGCGGCCGGCGCGGGGCCCGCTCGTCCGGCCCGCGGGACGCGAGCACATGACGGGCCGACACGATGCCGAGTCCCGCTACGCCGATGGCCTGCAGCGCCGCGCAGATGGCGTCGGTGAACCCGATCACCGAGTCGGCCGGTATCCACGGCGACGGGCCGGGCAGGGCCGGTGTGCCGCGGGTCAGGAGCCACCCGATGAGTACGGCCAGTGCCGCGGCGGCGGCCAGCAGTACCCGGCGCAGCGTCGGACGGGCCAGCACGCGGGCAACCGCACCCAGCTGCGCGGCGCCCACCGCGGCGAACAGCAGGGCGTACGGCCACGCGGTCCGCCACACCGCGGCCAGCGGAGCGAGGTAGATCAGCGCACCGCCCGTGGCGGCCAGCAGCGACGTGATCAGCAGCGGGCCCCGGCGCAGCGGCCGCCGCCGCGCCGCCGGGGCCGGGACGACGTCAGCGGCGTGTGGGGACAACGTTTGTTCTGGCATGGCACCGATCGTCGCGACCCGGGCGCGTGGCATCGTCCGCCCCCGGTAGACAATCGACGCACGCCGGTGCCTCTGCATACTTCGTGCGGGTACTGCGCCGGGAGTAGCGCCGGACGGCGGCACGTTCGAACACGGCGGGCCCGAGTCATCGGCACCGGCGCCGTCCGGTCGGTAACCGGCCAGCCGGGTTACAGCCGGTCCGGCAGCCGCAGGGCGCGACCGCCAGCGGTGGCGAGGCCGACGGCGATCGCGATGGTGAGGGCGACGACGGCGACGTCGCGGCCATTGAGCGGCGCGAGGTGCAGCAGCCGGCCGGCGGGCGTGAGGGTGGCGACCACCGCGACGAAGGTGGCGGTGACGGCCCAGACGGGAAAGGCGGCACTGGTACGCCAGGAAAGTCCGGGCTGCGTGCGCAGGGTCCACGCGATGAGGGCGTGCCCGGCGAGCCAGCCGAGGACGCCGGCGGCCCGGGCCATGGCCGGCGAGTCGTGGGCCAGCAGCAGGTAGCCGGGCAGGACCGCCACCGTGAGCGTGACCGCGACGGTGGCGATGGCGGCCAGGGCGGGGCGGTCCAGGAACCGGGTGCCGGCGGGGCGGGGCGGGCGGCGCATCGCGTGCGGGGCGGCGGGCTCGGCGACGAACGCGACGGAGGCGCCGAGGTCCATGAAGATCTCAAGCAGGACGATGTGGACCGGCGCGAACGGCACGGGTAGGCCGGCCGCGAGGGCGGCGAGCAGGACGATGACGAGGGCAAGCTTGGCGCCGAGGTAGAAGGCGACGGCGCGGCGCAGTTGGGCGCCGATGTTGCGGCCGGTGGCCACGGCGGCCACGACCGTGGGGTAGGCGTCGTCGGTGAGGACGATGTCGGCTGCGGCGCGGGCGAGGTCGGCCCCGCGGCGGCCCATGGCGATGCCGACGTCGGCGGCGGCGAGGGCGGGGGCGTCGTTGGCGCCGTCGCCGGTGACGGCGACCGTATGACCGCTGGCCTGCAGGGCCCGCACGAGGCGATGTTTGACGGCGGGGTGGCCCGGGCCACGACGGTGCCGTGCTCGAGCAGCGACGCGAGGTCGTCGTCGGTGGCGTCGGCGAGGCGGTCCCCGCGGGCGACCAGGCGACCCGCGGGCAGGCCGGCCTCGGCGGCCACGGCGGCGGCCGTGCCGGGATGGTCGCCGGTGACGACGATCGTGGCGACGCCCGCGCCGTGCAGCGTGGCGACGGCGGCGGCAACGTCGGGGCGCAGCGGGTCGGCGAAGCAGGCGAGCCCGGCATACCGCAGTCCGGCCTCGGCCCCGTCGCGGTCGGCCGGGGCATCGGTGAGATCACGTTCGGCGAACGCGACGACGCGCAGGCCCTGCCGGGCCCGGTCGGCGACCAGGGCCTCGAGGCGGGTCCGCTCGGCGGGGTCGAGGGTGCACCGCTCCAGGACGGCCTCAGGGGCGCCGGCCACGGCGAGCCGCAGCCGGTTGCCGGACGTGCGGTGGAGGCGGCTGAGCAGCTTGCGCTGCGGGTCGAACGGGTGTCCGGCAACGGCCGGGCCGGGATCGGCGATGCCGTCGGCGGCGGCCGCGCCGAGCAGCTGCTGCTCCATCGGTTCGCGGCCGCCGGGCGGATAGGCGGCGACGGCGGTGGTCAGGATCCTCCGGCGGTCGCCGACGAGTTCGGTGAGCCGGAGGTGGTTCTCGGTGAGGGTGCCGGTCTTGTCGGTGACAACGACGTCGACCGCGCCGATCGTCTCCCCGGCCCGCAGCCGACGCAACAACGCGCCGCGGCGGGCCAGCCGGCGGCCGCCGACGGCGAGCAGGACGACGACGAGGATGGGCAGCTCTTCGGGGACGGTGGCGAAGGCGACGGTGAGCCCGGAGAGCAGCATGTCGCGCACCGGCTGGCCGGCGAGCACGCCGACGAGCGGTACCGCGACGCTGGCGGCGACCGCGATGACCAGGACGGCCCGGGCGAGCTGCGACAGGGCGCGCTGCAGCGGGGTCGGCGGTTCCTTGGTGTCCGCGACGAGCCGGCCGAGCCGGCCGAGCTCGCTGTGTGCGCCGGTAGCGGTGAGCACCGCACGGCCGCCGCCGGCGACGACGGCGGTGCCGGCGTACAGCATGCTTGACCTGGCGGCCAGCGGCGTGCCCCGCGGGACCGGGACGGCGCTCTTGCCGACCGCGGCGGCCTCACCGGTCAGCGTCGACTCCTCGACGCGCAGGCCCCGCGCGTCGAGGAGCCGGGCGTCGGCGGGGACGACATCGCCGGCCTCGACGGCGATCACGTCGCCGGGGACAAGCTGCGCGGCCGGGACCTCATGCACGCCGGCGGGAGTGACGAGGCGCGCGGTCGCGGCGGTCATCGCCCGCAGCGCCTCGATCGACCGGGCGGCGCGCATCTCGGTGCTGGTCTCCAGCACCGCCACGACGGCGATGACGGCGGCGATCGCAACCGCGTCGGACAGCTCCCCGAACACGGCGGAGAGCACGGCGACGGCGATGAGCAGCAGCTGCAGCGGCTCCGTAAACGACTCGGCGAGCTCCGGCAGCCACCGCTTCGGCCGGCGCACCTTGCCGGGCACGTTCGGCCCGTACCGGGCCAGAAGGTCGGCCCGCGCCTGCGGTTGCAGGCCGTCGGGGCCGCTGCCGAGCGCCTCGAGGACGGCGCTGGCGGCGGTGCTGTAGGCGGGGACATCGCCGGTGGCGGCCGTGCCGGAGAGACGGCCGGGGTCGCGTGGTCCGCCGGTGGCCCGGGTGTCGCTGAGCCTCGTCATGCGGCGCCTGGCTGGTCGGTGGCGGGGACGGTCCGCCGCCGTGGTCGCCGGCCCTCCGCCCCGCCCGGCGCCGGTGCGCTCCCGGCCGGTTCGGCGGACGGTTCGGGCCCGGTCTCGGCGTGCAGGGCGGCGGTCTCGAACTCGGTCAGGGCCCGGGCGCACGCCTCGACCGCCTCGACGGCGGCGCCGCGTCCGGGCGCGCCGAAGTGGTCCCGGGCCGTGATCTTGGCCAGCCAGGCGCGGAAGCGCTGCAGGTCCGCCTCGGACTCCTCGACCTCGGCGTAGGTGGCGCGGCCGCGCGCGGTCTCGGTGGCCAGCTCGGCGAGCAGCTCGGGCGTGCGCTCGCAGACTTCGCCGTACTCGGCGTCGCGGGCGGCGTTGAACTGTCCGACGAGGTCGGCGTACTCGGCCGGGTCGGGCACGGTGATCGTGTAGACCTGCGCGGTGCCGCCCTCGGCGCGGACCCGTCCGGCCAGGCGTTGGACCTGCCGCACGATCGGCGGGCGGGCCGGCAGCAGGCACACGGACTGCTGCAGGTAGAGCGCGCCGAGCGAGCGCAGTTTTCGCCAGACCATCACCCGTACACTCGCCGCCGCACCGGCGCTGGACGTGCTGATCAGCAGCAAGGGTTCAGGCTGTGCCACCTCATCCACAGAGGCCATGTTACGAGCGCAACAGTCGACGGTTGCGAAGGTAACGCAAGTCGCCCGCGAGCGTTGCGGCGACGGCGTTGGCCAGGGCCGGGCGGCCGTCGGCCGGGATGGCGCTGGGCGAAGGGGCCGTGGCCGCCGGGTCGGCGGCCACGGGTGGGGTCGAGTCGCCGCACGCGCTGGTGAGCGCGAGGGCGCAGGCCATTAGATCGCGAGGCTATTGGTAGGCCTGGGCCGGCATCTCGACGATCCTGCCGGTCGGCTTGGTCACGGAGACCGGCTTGCCGTAGTCGAAGGCGGAGAAGCCGTAGACGACGGTGTTGCCGTCCGTGTTGCCGTGGGCCAGGTCGATCTGGACCTTGTCGATGCGGCCCTGCGGGTCGAGCTTGGCCGTGAACGGCAGGGCCGTCGCGGACGCGCCGACGTGTTCGGTGAAGTCGGAGACGAGGTGCACGACGGCCGGATTGGTCTTCGAGACCTTCGTCAGGTCGATCGCGCCCTTGTACTCCCCGTTGCCATCGACGGTCACGCCGCCCGCGCCGGCGAGGAGGTCCAGGGCGGCGACCGGGGCGCTGAGGAAGAGCAGCGGGTTGCCGTCGGGCATCTTGGCGTTGCTGTAGTGGCCGAAGGTGTTCGGCTCGACCTCGACCCAGAAGTCGTCGCCCATCGCCGTCATCGACAGGGTGTGTTGGGCGCCCTCGGGGTGGTCCAGCCGGACGCCCTTGGTGTCCGCATCGTACTTGCCGGTCACGCTCTCGCCGTTTTCGCTGAGCGAGAAGGAGAAGTCGCTCGCGGTGGTCGCGGCGACGGCTTTGGCCAGCGCCGGGCCCGCGTCCGGGGGCGGCGTGGGGCTGGCCGGCGGGCTCGCCGCGGCGGTCGTGGTGGCCGGGGCCGAGGCCGCCGAGGGGGTGGGGGTGGACTCGTCGCCGCACCCACTGGTGAGGGCGAGGGTGCCGGCCAGCAGTACCGCGGCCGGCGCATTGATCGTGATTTTCATAGGGGCAGCAGTATCTCCTGACCGCGGCCGTATTCGCGAATGACTTCGGGCAGCGGCGTCCGTGACGAGCACTGCCCGGCCGCCACGCATAGAACGGATGCCGAGCCGGAACCGGATATCGCCGGGTTCTTACAGGCCGACCGCTTTGGCGCTGGCATCCCAGAGCGTGGCGGCAGCGGCCGGGTCGTTCGCGTGGGCGGCGGGTCGGGTCGCGTTGTTCGCTTTGTCGGCCTCGTAGTAGGCGCCGTTGGCGAGGTCGGCGGCCGGGAGGGTGGCGAGTCGAACCAGCCGCGCACCGGCGTTCTCGGGGGTGACCAGGAATGGGGCGTATCGGAAGAAGAATCGTGCGGCAGCGCGGTCGCTTGCGAAGTTCGACCGTACGATGCCGGGGTGGAACGAGACGCTGGTCACGTCGGGCCAGCGGCGGGCCGTCTCGGCGGTGAAAAGAATGTTCGCGGACTTGCTCCAGCCATAGGTCCGGGACGATTGGTACTTCTGCGGGTCACCGGTGAAGTCGGTGAGGCCGTTGGCGCCGGGGCGGACCTGGCGGTGGATGCCGGAGGCGGTGTTCACCACCCGGGCGCCGGCCAGGCGCTCCCGCAGCAGGTTGGTCAGCAGGAACGGGGCTAGGTGGTTGCCCTGGATGGTGGCCTCGAAGCCGTCCGGGGTGCGGCGGTAGTTGGCGATCATGCTGCCCGCGTTGTTGGCCAGGACGTCGATCTTCGGGTAGGTGCCGATCAGGTACGCGGCGAGGTCGCGTACCTGATCGAGAGACTCGAAGTCGGCGCGGAACTGGCCCGGCTCCCGGCCGTTGCCGGCGGCGCGCACCCGGTCGACCGCCGCGGCGAGGCGGGCCGGGTTGCGGCCGACCAGGACGACGTGGTCGCCGTTGGCAGCCAGTTGCTCGGCTGCCGCCAGGCCGATCCCGGAGCTGGCGCCGGTGATGACGATGGTCCGGTTCATGGTGCTCACTCTCGATTCGTGTTCCGCAGGTGTTGTGGAAGTGGTGTTCGAGGGTGTATGGGATCGCTCGGTCACCCGTGGAAATGTGCGCCGAGTGACGGACGTCTTTGTCAGGTGCGCTCGGCGGGTCTTCGTGTTCGACTCAGCGAGGGTACGCGGATCCGAGCGGCAGGCCCTAAGTCAACGGCAGCCTCGCCCGGTCGCTACGGTCACCGGGTGATCGCTGGAGTTATCGTCCCGGGGCGCGGTTACGGCCCGCAGGCGCCTCTGCTTGACCTTGCCCACGAGGCGCTGGCCGACCGCGACGCAGCCGTGGAGGTCGTGCACTGGACCGTGCCGGAGGGCCTGCTGGATATCGGGCCGGAGCCATTCGTCCGGGCCCACGTGTCTGCGGCACTGCACCGGCTCGCCGGCCGGACACCAGGCGCGCAACCCGTGATTATCGCCAAGTCGCTCGGCACACATGCCGCCCTGCTCGCGGCCGAGCGGGAACTCCCGGCGATCTGGCTGACACCGCTCTTACACATGGACGTCATCGCAGAGGCAATCACCCGAAACCCGGCACCGGCGCTGCTCATCGGAGGCACCCGCGATCGATTCTGGCTTCCCGACGTCGCCGCCGCGACGGGTAAGGCGGTCGTCACTATCGACGGCGGCGATCACGGCTTGCGCCCGCCCGGGCCGCTGCGGGCGTACACGGACGCCCTCGGCGCCGCCGGCACGGCAATAGAAGAATTCTTATCTCGACTTTGATGGCGCAAAATGACCCGGGGACGGCGTTTGGGCTGGTCAATGGCAATATATGAACGGTGTGTTCGCATTTGCCTCCGCCGAGGTAGCGGGCTAAGCAGAAGCAATGCGAATACTGGTAACCGGGGGAACCGGAAGCGTTGGCAGGCTGGTAGTCGAGCAGCTGCTACATGCCGGTGTGACAGTACGGGTGGTCAGCCGCAGATCCCACCGATCCCCATCCCGGCACGTTGAGGTGTTCCCGGGGGATCTGGCCGACCCGGAGAGCCTGGGTCCGCCCCTGCGGGGTGTGGATCGCATGTACCTGTTCCCGTTCCCGGCAACCGCCTCGGAGGTCGTGCGCCGGGCGGAGCACTCCGGGGTCCGGCGGATCGTCACGCTTTCCTCAGGCGCGGTGAGCAGCGGTCATGACACGAATTTCCACCTCCCCGTGGAGCAGGCGGTGGAGGCGTCCGGGATGGAATGGACCCACGTGCGGCCCGCCGAGTTCATGCTGAACAACCTGTGGCTGTGGGGGCCGTCGATCCGGGCCGAGCGGATCGTGCGTGAACCGTTTCCCGACCGTGCGGGGCACCCCGTTCACGAACGCGACATCGCCGATGTGGCCACGAGCGCCCTGCTCCAGGACGGCCACCAGGGCGCCGCCTACACCCTGTACGGCCCCGAGTTGATCAGCCGCCGTGACCAGATCCGGGTCATTGCCGACGCCATCGGAGCGGACATCCGCCTGGACGTGGTGACCCCGGCGCAGGCCCGCGAGCTCTATCTCGCCCAGGGCGGCTTCGCGGCGGCCTCCGCCGACTTCCTCGCCGGGTTCCAGGCGTACTCCGGCGGGACTTCCGATCCCGCGCAGGTCAAACACGCCGTGACCCCGGAACCCGGTCCGATGCCCACCGCCGAAGACGTCACCGGCACACCCGCCCGGCCGTTCACCGAGTGGGCACGCGACCACGCCGCAGATTTCCGAGCATCCGACACCTGAACGGACGCCCGCCCGACCGTGCCGCACCGGCCCTTGGCCGTACCCCTTGTCGTGCCACGCCCGCTGGATGCTCCGTAGTCGTGTTTGGCGGCCCGTCACGGCACATGTGGTCGCGTCGTCGGCTCTACCGTTCCGGGGAATTGGGTGCGTCGGCCGGGCCGGGCCGGCTTCGTGCCCCGGTCGTGCGCCGTTCGCCGTCTCCCGCAACGGCATCGTCCTCGGTGTTGGGTTTGCGGCGCGCACCCAGCTGGCGGAATCCGGGGTGCACCCCCGGCGTGAGCCCCTGCTGTTCGGCGATGCGCTGCAGCAGGCCGGCGAGCTGGACGCGCTCTTCGCCGTTCAGCGCTGCGCAGATGTCGTCGTCGTGGGCGGAGCCGATGGTGCGCATCTCCATCATCACCTGCTCCCCCTCGGCAGTGAGATGCAGGGCGTGGTGCCGGCGGTCCGTCTCGCCGGGTCGCCGCTCGACGAGTCCCTTGCGGTCGAGGTTGTCGACGAGGGCGACGACGCGGCTCGGCACGACCCCGAGGTCAACCGCCACCGACTGCTGGCTGCGCCCGGGCTGCCCCGCGATCATGCGCAGCAACCCGACGTCGGGTGGTGTCAGCCCGAGCTGCTGAACCCGTTGCGCGAACCCCTCGGCCGCGTGCGCGCCGATCTGGGTGAGCAGGAAGGCCGCCCCCCTCGGGGTGGGTTGCCGGCGTGAATGCATGGCGCTATGGTACTCGAAGCCGAACAATTCACCTCACAGAACTATTCCGTCGAGAGAACGGACAGTACGATGGACTGCAGCAGTCATCCCGATCTGGCGGGCAAGGTTGCGCTCGTGACCGGCGGCTCGCGGGGAATCGGCGCCGCCGCCTGCAATGCCCTGGCCGCCAACGGCGTCAGCGTCGGGGTCAACGGGCGGGACACGGACGCGGTCGACCGCGTCGTGCGGCGCATCAACGACGATGGGGGCAGGGCGATGGCCGTGCCGGGCGACGTCACCGACGCTGACGTCGTGCGGCGGATCTGCGCGGACGTCGAGGCCGGCTTCGGGCCGATTGACATCCTCGCGCCGTTCGCCGGCGGTCAAGGCCAGCCCGTACCGACCCAGGAACTCGACGCCGACCGCTGGCGTTCGACGCTGGAGTCGGATCTGACCTCGGTGTTCCTCGCCGTGCACGAGGTGCTTCCCGGCATGATCGAACGGCGCAGCGGCGCAATCATCACCATGGCGTCGAGCGCGGGCCGGCACCCCAGCCGCGCCAGCGCCGCCTATGCGGCGGCCAAGGCCGGCGTGGTCATGTTCACCAAGCACCTCGCCAACGAGGTCGGCCGGCACGGCATCCGGGTCAACTGCCTGGCGCCTTCCGCGGTGCTCAACGACCGCATGCAACAGTTCATGACGGCGGAGCAGCTCGACGAGCTTGCCGGGTTCTTCCCGCTCGGCCGCATCGGCCGGCCGGAGGACGTCGCCGAGGCCGTGCTCTTCCTGGCGTCGGGCTCGGCGTCCTGGATCACGGGCGTGGCGCTCGACCTCACCGGCGGACGGGTGATCGGATGACCAGCGTCGCCAGCACCGAGACCCGGCGTCGACCAGCCCAGGGCGGCCCACCGCTGGGCATCCTCGCGGCGATCTTCACCGGGCTGTTCCTTGCCGGGCTGATCCTCAGCACCGTGCTTGCCGACGGCAAGCCATATCCCTCGCCGTTCGGCGCAACGCCCGACATCCTGGCGTACTTCCGCGACCACCGCCTCGCGGTCCAGATCGGCGGTGCGCTGCAGTTCGGTGCCGCGATCCCGCTGGCGATCTACGCCGCAACGGTCTCGGCTCGCCTCCACCAGCTCGGCATCCGAGCACCCGGGGCCACCATCGCGCTCGTCGGTGGCGTCCTGTCGTCGGGCTTCCTGGCACTGTCCGGGCTGCTCGCCTGGACACTGTCCCGGCAGGAGGTGCTCGGCGAACCGGCGTTGGTACACGGACTGCAATACCTCAACTTCGCCGCCGGCGGCCCGGGCCACGTCGTCCCGCTGGGCCTGCTGATCGCCGGCGTGGCCGTTCCGGGCCTGCTCGCGCGGCTGCTACCGGCCTGGCTCGCGTGGACCGGTCTGGCCATCGCAGCAGTTGCCGAGGTGGCCACGCTGACGCTGCTGGTCGACAACGCCGCCTACCTGCTGCCGATCGCTCGCTTCACCGGCCTGGCCTGGCTGATCATCGTCGGCTTCCGGCTTCCGCTGCAACGAGCCCGCGCCAACGATGCCTGAAAGCGAAGCGATCGATGGCGTGGCCGGGGCGGCATCCGGGACTCCGGACGCCACGACCAGCAGGGCCGCAAGGACTACGAGCGGAGCAACTACATCGACTATTTCCACTCGTTGCTGCACGTCTCCCCCGACTCACGTCATTTCCTGAGCAACGGCTGGGTGTGGTCCCCGGTGGACATGGTGCGGGTCTTTTCCACCGAGGCGTTCCTGACCGGATACGAGCCGACCAGCATCCCGGTCACCACGGCCTTCGGTTACAACTGGGACCGGCCGTGTACGTTCGTCGGCGACCGGACGTTTGTGCTCGCCCTGGACGACAGCGTGGACACATTGGATGCGGACGAAGCCGCCGACTACACATACCGTCAACTGGCCTTCTTCGAGATTCCGGACGTACCCTCAACCGGCCAGGCGGACCGGTGGCTAGCACCCAGCTCGCTGGTGGCCTGCAACGTGTTTCCTCGCAACCGGTACGGCGAGGTCAAGGGCGAGCTGCACTACGATCCCAAGTCGGGTTGCCTGGTCGCGCTGACCGACGGCGACGGTTCCTTCGTCGTCGCGCTGGATGGCGACGTCGTGGCCCGCGTACCTGACCTCAGCTTCGCAAGTCCGCCGTCGCACGGCGACTTCGGCAGCTCGTACAGCGGCCCCGGCGGATGGTCGTACGCGCCGCAGCATCGGATGTTCTACCGCTGGATCGACGGCGCGGGCATCGAGGAACGCGCCCTGCCCGCAGCACGCCAACCGGCATAGACACGACCGCCAGACGCTCGGTGGGATGCACCTCGATCTCGTCGATCGTTGCCTTGCATCGGGAGTTCGGCGTCGCATGCCGACCACCTCTGGCTGGTCGATCCCAGGTGATCCGATGGTGCACACGGCGACTGCCGGAAGCCTGGTGGGGCTTCCGGCAGTCGGTGTTGTGGTGGTTAGGCGAAGTGGATGGTGTCGGGGTTGGTGCCGCTCCAGCCGC
>NZ_JBFAZW010000131.1:0-26491 GCF_040682015.1 Dactylosporangium sp. NPDC051485 | reverse complement strand
GCCGCGCCGTGCCGCCCCATGCCGTGCCGCCCCATGTCGTCCGCCCCGCCCGTGCCGCGCCGCCCCGGACCGCGCCGTCTGCCCCGTGCCGTGCCGCCCGTGCCGCCCCGCGCCGGATGGGCTCCGCTGGGTCAGATCGCGCCGGACCGGATCGGGTTGGGTCGGATGGGTTTGCGTCGAGCGGCGTCGCAACCAGCACTCTGCGCCGGGCGACGCCGCGTCGCAGCGTCCTCGGCGCTACGCCGGGCCGCCGCGAGTCGGGTCGGGCTACGCCCGGACCGCGCCATGCTGAGGCACGTGGGGTTGCGCCGGCCAGCGTCCCCGCTGGATTGCACCAAGCCGAGTCGCGCTTGGCGTTCCGGGGTTGCGCCGGGTCGCGCTGCCCTTGCCGCCCCGTCCCACGCCGCCCCGCCCCGCCCCGCCTTGCCCCACGCCGGACCGCCCTGTGCCGCCCCACGCCGGACCGCCCTGTGCCGCCCCGTGCCGGGCCCGCTGGACCGGGGCATGCGGGGTCGCGCTGGGCGGTGTCCCGCTGGGTTGCGCCAAGCCGAGTCGCGCCGGGGACGGCACGCGGGATCGCGTCGAGTCGGGTTGCGCCGGGCTACGCCGGGGCTGCGTCGCGCGGGATTGCACCAGACCAGGGTCGCGTCGGGCCGACCACCCCTTTGCTTCGACTCCGGCTCGGTCCGCCGAGCGCAACCCCAGGCCCGAAGGCGGCGGCCGTGCCCCGGTCCGCTCACGGCGGACCAACGCACCAAACGACCACACAGACCCACCACAAGCCGGGAGCCCGAATGAGGCACGCGACCAAGCACCCCAGGGATAATCGAACGGCCCGCTCGACCAGGACTCCCGGACCGCCCCATCGTGGCCGACCCCGCCTGAAGGGGCCGCGGTTGACCCCACGAAGGGGGGCCACGCCGACGACACGGCGGCGATGACCGTACGGGTCCACAACAGCCACCAGGCCAGAGGTCCCATAGGAGGAGCCCCACTGACCGACCTACGCGACGGAGGAGCCCACTCGCCAAGCCAAGGTCCGCCAAGGTGGGCAGTTCGCCATCGCCGCATGAAGGGGGCCTCCAACGCTCCCGTTTCACGTGAAACAGGAGCCCCAGAAGATCGCTCCCCCGCATCCCATCGGCGGCTGGCCCGCATGGTTTGCTTGACGGATGGATGGTGCAGTGCCCAGCGAGATCCTCCCCGCCGCCGAGAAGGTCTTCGGTGACCGCCTGACCCAGGCGCGCCACTACGCCGAGCTTCTCGTCACCGATGGCGTCGTGCGCGGCCTCATCGGCCCCAGGGAGGCCCCGCGGATCTGGGAGCGCCACCTCCTCAACTGCGCCGTGCTCGCGGACCTCATTCCGTCGGGTGCCTCGGTGGTCGACGTCGGGTCAGGGGCCGGACTGCCCGGTATGGTGCTGGCAGTGGCTCGTCCCGACCTGTCCGTCACCCTGGTCGAGCCGCTCGCACGACGTACCGCATTCCTTTCCGAAGCGGTGACGGCGCTCGGCCTCGAGCGGACCTCCGTGGTCCGTGCCCGGGCCGAGGAGTGCGTCGGGAAGCTTCCCCTCGCCGATGTCGTCACCGCCCGGGCCGTCGCTCCGCTGGATCGACTCGCCGGCTGGTGTCTTCCCCTCACCGCCGTCGGGGGGCGGTTGCTCGCGTTGAAGGGCGCCTCCGCGGCGGCCGAGATTGCCGAGCACGCGGAGGTGCTCGGCCGGCTCGGTGCGGGGATGCCGTCGGTGCGCTTGTGTGGGGACGGGCTCCTCGCCGAGCCCACCACGGTCGTCGAGATCGTGCGCGAGCGGGAAGTCGCGCGTCCTCGAAAGGCCGGGGGGCGTCGCGGCCGGTGACCCCGGGGCGCAGCGCGACCTCGGGCGAGGGGGAACGCGGAGGCACTCATGGGGGACGGCAGGGCGGTCGGCATCGGATGGCCGATGTCGCCGGTACAGCGGCTCGGCGGCCTACTACGCCGAGTTGACGGATTTCTGGTCTTTTGGCGCACGAGTCGGGGTGAGAAGGCCAACGACGCGCCGGTGAGTCATGGCTCCGCCCGGCGAAGCGCCGTAGGCTGGCCGGGCGCCACTCTTCTGTCCGACGGAACGGGCCTCGCCGAAGACGAACCTGTCCTGGACGGAACGGATCCGAGCGGAGCGACCTCCAAGGCCGAGAGCACCGTTACGACCGACGGCACCGCAAGTACCGACGGCACCGAACGGGCCACAGGAATCGACCAGGCCGACGGAACCGACGGATTCGACGGGGCCGAGGAGGACGCCCAGAGATCCGGTACCGCCCGGACGGCTTCAGACGGACAGGCTCATGCCTCGGGCGAGGCGGCCGAGGGTGCACATCTTTCCGAGCGGGACGGGACTGACATGGTGCGCGACAGCGGTGATGGTCCGGGCTACGGCGATGCAGACGATCACGTTTCACGTGAAACGGGGATAGAGGGCTGGGGCGTCCGTCCCACGGGCCGGGCGGTATCCCAGCCCCGGCCCGACGTCGGGAGCCCCGAGCCACGAACTCCGGAGCCGACACGCGGGAGCACGGTGGAGTTTCACGTTGCGACCCCAAGTGAGCGACCGTCAACCGGTACCCTTTACGGCCGGGGAGTAACGCCGCCGGTCGACGCTACTCCGGCCGAGGTGCGACCCGAGCGACGGAACCCACCATCCCCCCGGCCGCACCCATCCGTCGTCACCGCGGATACCGAGGGCGCAATGACTGACGCGTACGTTTCACGTGAAACCGAAGATCCCCCGCTGGCACAGGAGGCAAAGCGCGCCGTGGAGATTCTCAACCCGAGTGGGGAGGTCACCATGCCCCGCCCACCACGGCGGCGCACCATGTGTGTGGCCAACCAGAAGGGCGGCGTAGGAAAGACGACCACCGCGGTCAACATCGCCGTCGCCCTTGCGCTCCATGGCAACCGCGTCCTGGTGATCGACCTTGACCCTCAGGGCAACGCCTCCACCGGACTCAACGTTCCGCACCACTCCGGCGTGCCGGACGTGTACGACTGCCTCATCGACGGCGCCCCGCTCGACGCGGTGACCCAGCAGGTCGAGGGGATCCCGAACCTGTGGGCGGTCCCAGCGACGATCGACCTCGCCGGGGCGGAGATCGAGCTCGTCTCGGTCGTCGCCCGCGAGTCGCGGCTCAAGCGCGCGATCGAGGCGGGCGGCAACGCCTACGACTACATCTTCATCGACTGCCCGCCGTCGCTTGGTCTGCTCACGGTCAACGCGCTCGTCGCCGCCGAAGAGGTGCTCATCCCGATTCAGTGCGAGTACTACGCACTGGAGGGTGTGCAGGCACTGACCAACAACATCGAGCTGGTGCGGTCCCACCTGAACCCGCACCTGGACATCACGACGGTGCTCCTCACGATGTACGACCGGCGCACCCGCCTGGCTGACCTCGTCGAGCAGGACGTGCGGAACCACTTCGGCGAGAAGTGCCTGAACGCCGTCATCCCCCGCAACGTCCGGGTGTCCGAGGCGCCGAGCTACAGCCAGTCGGTCATGACGTACGACCCCGGCTCCCGGGGTGCGGTCAGCTATTTCGAGGCGGCGCAGGAGATCGCGCTGCGCGGCGCGCAGGGTGCGCAAGTTGGAGGCATCGCATGAAGTCCAACCGACGTGGAGGTCTCGGTCGAGGGCTCGGTGCCCTCATCCCCACCGCCGCCGCGCCGGTCGAGGGTACGGCCGGCACGGCGACCGCGCTCGCCACGCCGCCCGCCCCGAGCGCCGGCGTGGCCACTGGGGCCGCGGCCCCCGAGGCCGGGACCGAGACGACTACGGCCCTCGCCCCGGTGCCCGGCGCCCGCTTCGCCGAGATCCCGGTGGGCGCGATCGTGCCCAACCCGAAGCAGCCGCGGCAGGTGTTCGACGACGAGGCGATCGAGGAGCTGAAGACCTCGATCGAGGAGGTCGGCTTCCTCCAGCCCATCGTCGTGCGCGAGCTGCGCGACATTGACGGGGAGAAGCAGTACGAGCTCGTCATGGGCGAGCGCCGGTGGCGCGCCGCCCAGGCGCTCGGCAAGGAGGCCATCCCGGCGATCGTCCGCGAGACGCGCGACGACGCGATGCTCCGCGACGCGCTTCTGGAGAACATCCACCGGGCGAACCTCAACCCGCTGGAAGAGGCGGCCGCGTACCAGCAGCTGCTCGACGAGTTCGGGGTGACCCACGAGGAGCTCGCCAAGCGCATCGGGCGGAGCCGGCCGCAGATCTCGAACACCATCCGTCTGCTGAACCTGCCGGCCCCGGTGCAGCGGCGGGTCGCGGCCGGCGTGCTCTCCGCGGGTCACGCCCGGGCGCTGCTCGGCCTCGACGACTCCGAAGAGCAGGAGCAGCTCGCCACCCGGATCGTGGCGGAGGGCCTCTCGGTGCGCGCCACCGAGGAGCTCGTCTCGCTCGCGGTCTCGGAGGGCGGCTCGGCCAAGAAGCAGCCCCCCGCGCAGCGGCGGCCCAAGCCGCACGCGCCGGCGCTGTCGGATCTGGCCGACCGCCTCTCGGACCGGTTCGACACCCGGGTGAAGGTCGACATCGGCCGGCGCAAGGGTCGCATCACGATAGAGTTCGCGACCGTCGACGACCTCGAGCGGATCGTCGGGATCATCGGGGTGCCGGAGGAGCAGTCGGCGGCTCAGCGGGAGCAGTGACCGCCCGACACCGACAGCCCTGAGGGCCGGATCCGCGAGGATCCGGCCCTCGGTCGTTTCCAACGCCAAATTGCCCGTTTCTGATGGCCGGGGCGCCGAAAATCGGCTGGCTAGAAATCCTGAGAGAACGGTTTCTAGGGAAGTTTGTCCACAGGGGTTATCCACAGGCTCACCCGTTTCACGTGAAACTCCGTGGTCCATCGTTCGGGTGCCTGTGGATGACCGCACACGCGGGCGTGGCCGTCATCCACAGGGGCGGGGGACGTACCTGTGGATAACTTCTCGACCCGGGGAAGATGCGAGGCGGCTGTCCACAGGGTGCGGACATCGAGCCCCGCGGTCGGTTAGGGTCAGTTCGTGTCCGAGACGCAGCCCTCTCTGCCTGCCTTCACGCACTGGCCGACCTTTCCCTTCGAGGGTGACCTCCGGGTCAAGCGCCTCCTCGAACCCGTGCCGGTGGAGCCGCCCCGCCACGGCGACAACCCCTCGGAGTGCCGGGCGTGCGCCGCACCGGACGAGGCGTACATCTGGGTGAGCGACCGCTGGCGGGTCCGCTCCCTCGATCGGCCGACGGGCCTGCCGGCCGTGCTCATCCTCGAGTCCCGCTCGCACCTCGACCTCGGCGACCTGCCGAACATGCTCGCCGCCGAGCTCGGCGTGATGACGGTCCGGCTGGAGCGCGCGATCCGCTCACTCGACGGCGTGGCGCGGGTCCACGTGAACCGTTGGGGCGACGGCGCCGCGCACCTGCACGTGTGGTTCCTCGCCCGGCCGTACGGTCGCCTTCAGCTGCAGGGCACATTCCTCGCGCTGTGGGACGACATCCTCCCCGCGATCCCCGAGGAGCACTGGCGGGAGAACCTGGCGCTGGTCGCCGCGTGGCTCGCCGAGTTCGGCGGCCGCCCACTGGCCGAGCCGCCGCGCATCAACTGGACCGCCCCCGCGAGCCTCGCCCCGCAGGAGGCCGGCGACGCCCTGGAGCCGGCCGCGGCCGCCCAGGAGAGCGACAACATCGTGGTCCCCGAGCCGGCCGAGGGCAACGGCGACGTTTCGGAAAACCCAAAAGCATAATTGGCACCGGTACCGTGGAAAGCCTCGCCAACCGCACCAGTCCCAGCCGTCGTCGACAGCGGGGACAGTGGGTCAAGAGATGAGGAACTGTGGGCGGATGCCTCCCACGGCGGATCACGAGTGCGTACCATCATGACGAGCTAATGCCGGGTGCGGTGGAGATGGACCAATGTCGCGACGTCTCGTAAGTCTGACGCTCGACACCCTCGAGGATCTTCCTCGATCGTGCCGCGAATGCGTGTTCTGGGAGCTTGACCCGGTCGCGGCCGACCGCGCCTGCGCCAACGGCGACCCCGGCCTGGAGAAGGAGGCCTGGGTCTCGCAGACGCTGCTCGAGTGGGGCTCGTGCGGCAAGCTCGTCTACGTCGACGGCATGCCGGCCGGCTTCGTGATGTTCGCCCCGCCGGCCTACGTCCCCCGCAGCATGGCGTTCCCGACGTCGCCGGTGTCGGCGGATGCGGTACTGCTGATGACGGTCCACGTCGTCCAGCCGTTCGCCGACGGCGGGCTCGGCCGCATGCTCATCCAGGGCGTCGCCCGCGACCTCACCAAGCGTGGCGTCAAGGCGATCGAGGCGTTCGGCGACGCGAAGTTCGGCGAGGTCGACGAGGCCGGCCGCAACGAGCGGGGCTGCCTGGCGCCGGCCGACTTCTTCCTGTCGATCGGCTTCAAGACGGTACGACCGCATCCGCGTTATCCCCGGCTGCGCCTCGAGCTGCGCACGGCGCTGTCGTGGAAGTCCGACGTGGAGTACGCGCTGGAGAAGCTGCTCGGGTCGATGAGCCCGGAATCGCTGCTTCGCCCCGTCCTCCCGGTTCGCCCGGCAACGCGCGAAATGACGTCCGGCTGAACCCAGCGCTACCGCGCGGCGTCGCTGGGTAACACATGGCTCAGGCGATGGGCGCCTTCTGGCCGGTGAGGGCCCGCAGCAGGCTGACGTCGATCGAGCCGGTCGGGACGTCGGCCTCCACCGGGAGGTACATCCGCTGCACCGCGGCCATGATGGCCTCCACCACCCGGTCGCGGAAGGCCGGGTCGATGAGCTGACGCCGGTCGCTGGGCGAGGTCAGGTAGCCCACGTCGACCCGCACGGCCGGCATCTTGGTCAGCCGCAGCAGCTCCCACGTCTTGGCGTGCGTGTGGCAGTCGCGCAGCCCGGTGCGCACGATGATCTCCCGCTGCACGAGACCCGCCAGCCGCTCCCCCACGACCGAGGTGGGGCCGGAGACCGAGCCGTAGTGGTAGGTCGCCACGCCGTCGGCCGCGGGGCTGTGGTGGCCGTCGAGGTGGATCGAGATGAGGAGGTCGGCGCCGAGCTCGTTGGCGAGCTGCACCCGGTCCCGGTCGCTCAGGGCGGTCGTGGGCTGCGGACCCCTGGTGAGGTTCACCCGCATCCCCGCGGCCGCCAGACGGCCCTCCAGGCGGGCCGCAAGGTCATACACGAGGTCCGCCTCCACCCATCGCAGCGGGCCGTCGGGGACCACGTGGCCGGCGTCCGGTCCGCCGTGCCCGGGGTCGATCACGATGCGCTTGCCGAGCAGCGTCGGGCCGGACTCGCGGAAGGCCTCGGCCTCGCGCAGCAGCTGCGGCCGGCCGCCGATCACCTTGCGGCCGAGCCGGCGCAGGGCGCCCACGGTCGCCGGGCCGCACTCCCCGTCGGGGCGCAGGCCGACCTCGCGCTGGAACTGGGCCACGGCGTGGGCGGTGCGCCCGCCGTAGATGCCGTCGGCGCGGCCCGGGTTGTAGCCCATCTCGAGCAGCCGCTCCTGCAGCTGCCGGACGTCGTCGCCGATGTAGGGGTCGGCGACGGTGTGGAAGAGCGCGCGCTGGCCGAGCCGCCAGCGGGCCGCGTCCAGCGCCCGCCAGGTCTCGTCGCCCACCGAGCCGTCGACGGTGAGGCCGCGGCTCTGCTGGAAGGCCCGCACGGACCGCTCGACGTCCTCGTCGTACTCCGGATCGGTCGCCGACGGATCGGACGGCAGGAGGTCTTCGAGCAGCTCCAGCACGACAAGAATGCTGCGGATCTCGGCAACCGCCGCGCCCCGCGCCCCGCGCCGGATAGCCCGCATATGGTCCTCCTGAAAAGCCTGTGACCCGCGACGGAATCGTACGTGCCCGGCCGAGCACGTCGTCATGGGGCGAATTACCCACGCAGCGCCGCACCCGCGAGGCAGCGTACTCCGCCCACCTCGGGGCCGCGCCCCAGCGCCCCTGCCCAGAACGCCGGACAAGACACTCGCCCCGCCCCCGGAACTCCGGGAGCGGGGCGGAAAACGTCGAGTGCGAGAAGGATCAGTCGAGGGCCGACTCGATCAGCCGGACCAGGGCGCTCTTCGGGTTGGCCCCGACGACCGACCGGAACGGCTCGCCGCCCTTGAACACGGTCAGCGTGGGCACCGAGAGCACCTGGTAGGCGCGGGCGGTCTCGGGGTTGCTGTCGATGTCGACCTTGACGATCTTCACCTTGTCGGCGAGCTCACCGGCGGCGATCTCGTTCAGCATGGTCTCGATCTTGCGGCACGGCTGGCACCATTCCGCCCAGAAGTCCACCAGAACCGGAATATCCGATTTGAGGACGTCGACCTCGAAGGTCTTGTCACTGACGGGCTGGATGGCTCCCATGCGCTCTCCTTCTCTTGAAGCTTCTCGTTACAGCGAGGCGATGAACCGCTCGGCGTCCAGGGCCGCGGCGCAGCCGGTGCCCGCGGCGGTGATCGCCTGTCGGTAGGTGTGGTCGACGACGTCGCCGGCGGCGAACACACCCTCGATGTTGGTGCGGGTGCCCGGTGAGGCGACCTTCACGTACCCCTCGTCGTCGAGCTCTACCTGACCGCGGAACAGCTCGCTGCGCGGGTCGTGACCGATCGCCACGAACACGCCGGCCACCGGCAGCTCGGTCTCCTCGTCGGTCTGCACGTTCTTGACCTTGATGCCGCCGACCCGGCCACCACCGTCGAGGACCTCGGTCACGACGCTGTTCCAGAGGACCTCGATCTTCTCGTTGGTCAGCGCCCGCTCGGCCATGATCTTGCTGGCGCGGAACTCGTCGCGGCGGTGGACGATCGTGACCTTGGAGGCGAACCGGGTGAGGAAGGTCGCCTCCTCCATGGCCGAGTCGCCGCCGCCGACGACCACGATGTTCTCGTTGCGGAAGAAGAAGCCGTCACAGGTGGCACACGCCGATACGCCGCGGCCGAGCAGCTCCTGCTCGCCGGGGACGCCCAGGGGGCGCCAGGCCGAGCCGGTGGAGATGATGACCGCCTTGGCGCGGTACTCCGTCTCGTTCACCCACACGCTCTTCACCGGGCCCTCGAGGGCCACGCGGGTGGCGTCGTCGGTGACGAACTCGGCGCCGAAGCGCTCGGCCTGCTTGCGCATGTTGTCCATGAGCTCCGGGCCGTTGATGCCGTCCGGGAAGCCCGGGAAGTTCTCCACCTCGGTGGTCGTCACCAGCGCGCCACCGGAGGTGACTCCCTCGATCACCAGCGGCTTGAGGTTGGCACGGGCGGCATAGACCGCAGCCGTGTACCCGGCGGGACCGGACCCCACGATGATCAGGTTGCGGACCTCATCCACGGTCGACTCCTCGATTTCAGCCTGTGCCAGCAAAACGTCATCCTACGAACTGGCAATTCCCGGTTGGCGGTGACTCGTGTGCCACATCACCACTACGGGACGGTGGTCCGGTACCGCTCGTCGGCGATGGCGCCGCCGATGCCGCAGTTTGGCCCGACGGCGACGACGAGCCGCTTGCCCGCCCCCACCCGCGTGCCGTCCAGCACCACCACGAGCGCCGGCTGTCCCTCGAACGCCGCGTAGTCGACCAGCGACACCTGACCACCGTATTCCCTGGTGATCGCGGCTAGGCAGGCGCCCCTGGCGGCCGGACCGGCCAGCCGGGACAGCGGCCCCGTCACGCTCGCCGCGCCCGGGGCGGTGCCCGTCCCCGCGCCCTCCGCCCCCTGCAGGTTGGCCGTCGAGCCGGTCCCGCCGCGGGCGAGGTCGCCCAGCGTGCCCCGGCCGTAGTCGCGCCCGCTGCTGATCACCGGGCCGCTCGCGCCCGGGCCGCCGGCCGCCGAGTCGCTGCGGGCGTCCGGCGCCGCCGCCACGTGCGGCAGGTCGGCCGCGCTCTGCGCCCCGCCCTGCCCGAACGAGCGGAACACCTGCACGCCCACCCCGCCACAGACGATCACCGCGGCCGCCGCGGCCAGCCCAGCGATCCAGCGCCCACGCCGCTGCCGGCGCGCCTGCCGTGCCCGGTCGAGGTCGACCACCGGGGCGTCCGCCGGGGGCGCGGTGATCGCCTCCGTCAGGGCCGCGTCCAGCCGTTGCTGCACTTCCAGCGGTACCGCGGGAGCCTGCGCACCCAGCGCGTGGAGCTCGTCGCGCATGGTGGCGTCGGCGGCCACCAGCGCCGCGTAGGCCTCCGCCCACGCCGTGTCGGTGGTCACCAGGTGGCGCACGTCGTCCGCCTCCGGGGTGCCGTCCAACGCCCCGCCGACGAAGTCGGCGAGCCGGTCGAGGTCGGCTTCGGAGAAGGCCGTCACGCGCCACCCTCCTTTGCGGACGCGGTTGGAATGTCGGCCTTGGTGCGGCCGTCCGGTGATGGGACGCGGGCGCCGTCGACGGGGTTCCGCAGGTGGCCCAGGAGCAGCGCCAGCCGGGCCCGGCCGCGTGCGCACCGGCTCTTGATGGTGCCCTCCGCGACGCCGAGCATGGCGGCGGCTTCGGCCACCGCGTACCCCTGCACGTCCACGAGCACGAGGGCGGCCCGCTGCTCGGCCGGGATCTGCTGCAGCGCCTGCTGGACGTCCATCGCGGTGTCGCGGTCGGTCGCCGGCGCCGGCGTGATGTCGGTCTCGGGCAGCGGCACGGTCGGGCGGGCCTGCCGTCGCCTTGCGCGGTCCAGGCAGGCGTTCACCACGATCCGGTGCAGCCAGGTCGTGACGGCCGAGTCGCCGCGGAAGCTGCCCGCCGCCCGGAACGCCGACAGCAGCGCGTCCTGCAGCGCGTCGGCGGCCTCCTCGCGATCGCCGATGGTGCGCAGCGCGACCGCCCAGAGCCGGTCCCGGTGGCGGCGCACGAGCTCGGCGAAGGCGTGGGGATCCCCGGATGCGTGGGCGCGCAGCAGCCAGGCATCGTCGCGCACCTCGCGCGGGCCCGGCTCGTCGGCGTCCACGGCACGCACTTTATCGACCGGGCCCGGTTCGTGGGGTCACTGCACGCGGACGGTTATCTCTCCGATAGCCACCCGATACCCGTTGCCGTCCTTCGGCAGCTTGGTGATCCACACGAGGAGGAACCGCGTTTTCTGCTCCGGCCCGGTGAACAGCGTGGTGCTGCCCATGTTCTGGCGCGGCTGCCCGACCACCGTGTATTGCGCCACGGTCTGCGCGTCCCCGGCCGCGCTCGCGCCCAGATCGGTGGTGCCGGTGCGCAGCTCCCCGTCGGCACCGGGCGTCTGGAGCACGACCTGCACGGAGACGACCTGCTTGAAGTCGCCGAGGTCGATCAACACGCCCATGCCGGGCTTGGTGCCGCCGAAATTGGCCTTGGTGTACTTGTCGGTCTTCCACACCGTGTTGGGGTCACCGTCGACGGTGTCGGCCGCGCCCTTTTTCTCGGACCCGTTACCCTGCGGGTCGACGATCCGCACCTTGCTCGGGTCGATCCTGATCTCGGTCGGCTGCCCGGCCGGCTTGGCCGGCTGCGACGCGCTGGCCCCGGTCGACGTGGGGACCGGAGCTTCCGGCGTGGCCGGATCGCCCAGCACTCGGGCCGCGGCCAGCGTCCCGGCCAGCGCGAGCACCAGCAGCCCGACGACGCCGACGGCGAGCTTGCGCCCGGCCGGCTTCGGCGGCGCGGCCGCCGCGGCCGCGGAGTCGAACGCGGCGAAGTCGACCCGCCCGCCGTCCTCGGCCGCCGCGATCTCGTCCTCGTCGAGGCCGCCGAACGAGGCGAGCTCCCCGGCGAGCGACTCGGCCGAGGGCAGCGGAAGATCGGCGTTGAGCAGGTCGGCGACCAGCGAGTCGAGGGGCGCCGGCACCCCGGCGCGGACCTGCCGCGGCGTGGTCAGCGCGCCCGAGGAGTCGCGGACGCCGTCGGGCACGGAGTAGACCCCGGCCTCGGCGTGCGGCCAGTACCCGGTCAGCGCGCAGTACAGGATCGCGCCGATCGCCCGGACGTCGCTCTCCGGCGTCGCGCGGTCGTCCGCGCGCGCGTCCGTCAGCACTACCCGGCCGTCGTGCGCGACCAGCACGGTCCCGGGGTGCACGTTGCCGTGCGCCATGCCGGTGCCGTGCAGCGCCGCCACCGCGTCCGTGACCGCCCACGCGATCGCCACCGAGCGCCCGGCATCGAGCGGCCCGGAGGCCACGATGTCGCGCAGCGCGATGCCGTCGACCCACTCGCGCACGACATACGCCCGGCCGCCCTCGTCGATGGCGTCGTAAACGCCCACAAGGTGCGGATGCACGATCCGGCTGGCCGCGACCGCCGCGCCCAGCATCTCCTTGGCGCTCTCCCCACCGGGGTAGCGCAGGACCACCGCCACGGGGCGGCGCAGGATGACGTCGATGCCGCGGTACAGCTGGCGGCCCAGCGAGTCGTTGCCGATGTGCTCTTCGAGCTGGTATCGCTCGGCAAGGATTTCACCGACGGATGGGGTGCCGAAGGTCAGGACCCGGGGAGTGCCCCCCGAAGCCTCCAGCCCTTCGTCGAGCTCAGCCACCCGTCCTCCCTTCCGATCCGTGTGCCGACCTGTGGCGTCCGTCGTAACGCGAGTCGCAGTCACTAAGCCTAAGCGCTTCGGCATGGCGCCGGGGTTGACCTTACCTGTCGCCAGTTCGGTCGCGGACACGTCATCATCTCCGGACCACCCCGCGCGAGGCCAATTGATCACCCATATCGCGACATGGCAGCCATTTCTGCTTTACCGACTTTTCACCGAATTGTCGCGGCTCTCGCCCGCCGTGTCCCGCCCTGCCACCCCTGGCCCGTCCCGCCATGCCTGCTACGCCCGGCTGTCATTTGACAAATGCGACAAATCGCCAATTTTGCCGGTTGGTCAACGGCCTGCGGGCGTCGCCCGTCACCAGTCACACGCACCCCACCCATCCCACGCAATACGTCACCCTGCGTTTCACGCCCTCGTGCCGCATTTCCCACCCGGCGCGAAGCATTTAGCCGGATTTGCGGCCTCTGTGCGGCCCGGCAGCGCGCCGAGAGTGACCTGCGTCTCTTCCCGCGTGACACTATGACGGGACCACGCCTCTCCGGCAACGGCGCGCGATGTCCGGTGGCCGCGGCGACCCCGTCCGCTTGGTGGAGTGTGAGGACGGCCGCAGCGGGAGGGCGATGGCAACCGCGGGCCCGGCGGCCGCGGCGGTCGAGGCCCCGGCAGGTGCCGGCGACCCGGGGCTGCGATCCCGGAGGCTCGGCTTCGGGCTGCGGCCCAGCCCGGAGTTGCGGCCCTGGAGGGCCGACCCCGGGGCTGCGGCCCTGCAGCCTGCGACCGCGGAGCCCGCGGCCCCTGCGGTCCGCAGCCCTGGAGCCCGGGGCGGGGCTGCGGCCGGAGGAGGCCCAGCCCGGAGTTGCGGCCCCGGAGGCCCGGCCCCGCTGCGACCGTGGAGCCGCGGCCTGGAGCCCAGCTCGGAGCTGAGACCTCGAGGCGGCGGCTCAGGTCAGCGGCCCAGGCGGGAGCGGATCATGCCGGCGAACTGGCGGACCTCATGGACCTTCAGGAAGGCGGCGGCGACGGCGTACGTGGCGAGGAGCACACCGCTGCCGATCACCAGCTGGACGACGCCCTGCAGCTTGCCCGGGTCGATGATCTGGGCGATCAGCCAGGTCACGGCCAGCGCCAGCAGGCCGCCGGCCGCGGCGGCGGCGGCCAGGCGGAGCAGGGTGTCCAGCAGGCGGCGCAGGCCCAGGTGGCCGAGGCGGCGGCGCAGTAATACGTAGCCGGCCAGCAGGGCGGCGACATAGGACAGGGCGGTGCCCACCATGAGCGAGGTCGTCACCACCGCGACCGGCAGGACGAAGTAGAAGGCGACGTCCAGGACCAGGCGCACGGCCACGCCGCCGATGTTGACCAGGGCCGGGGTCTTCGTGTCGCGCATGGCGTAGAAGACGCTCGTCTGCATCTGGCTCAGGGCGAACGGGACCAGGCCGACGCCGGCGGCGGCCACGACCGAGCCGGTGGACAGGGCCTGGGGGTAGCTGTAGTTGCCCCAGGCGAACAGGGTCACGGCGAGCGGGCGGCCCAGGACGATATACACCGCGGCGGCCGGGATCAGGATCACCGAGGCCAGGCGGCTGGCGTGGGCCAGCTGGTCGGTCACGTCGGCGACTCGGCCGTCGGCGGCGGCGGCCGAGATGCGGGGCATGATCGCGGTGATGACGGAGACGGCGACGATGCCGTGGGCCATCATGAAGATCAGGAAGGCGTTGTTGAAGACCGCCGGCCCCTCGCCGCCGCGGAGCTGGTTGTTCTTGGCCAGGGCCATGACGACGGTGATGCCGAGCTGGTACACCCCGACGTACAGCAGCATCCAGGCGCCCAGCTTGCCCAGCTCGCGCAGGCCCAGCTTGCGGAAGTCGAAGCGCCACTTCCAGCGGAACCCGGTCTTGCGCAGCGCGGGCCACAGGCCGGCCGCCTGCACGATGATGCCCAGCGTGGTGCCCAGGCCGAGCACGAGCACCTGGGTGAGGGTGATCGTGTCCGGGGTCGGCAGCTTGCCACCGCCGCGGACCACCATGAACACGCCGGCGGTGCCGATGATGACGATGTTGTTGAGGATCGGCGTCCACATCGGCGCGGCGAAGTGGCCACGGACGTTGAGGATCGCGGCGAAGATGCCGGCCAGGCCGTAGAAGAAGATCTCGGGCAGCAGCAGGTACGCCAGCAGCGTGATCAGGTCCCGGTCGGCCGTCGTGACCTTATCGTTGCCCAGCGTGTACATCGCGGTGATCAGCGGGGCCGCGATCACCACGATCAGGGTGGCCGCGCCGAGGGCGACGGCGGCCAGGGTGAGCAGGCGCTGGGCGTGCGCCTCGCCGCGGTCGGGCTCCTCCTTGCGGGCCCGCACGAGGGTCGGGATCAGCACGCTGGCCAGCACGCCGCCGAGCAGCAGCTCGTACACCTGGTTGGGCAGGTTGTTGGCCAGCGTGTAGTCGTCGCCGACGACCTGGCCGCCGATGGCCGCCGCGATGGCCGCCGCCCGCAGGAAGCCGGTGGCCCGGCTGACCAGGCTGAGCACGGCCATGGTGCTGCTGTTGCGCACCACGGTGCCGGTGCCGTCGTCGTCGGCTGCGCTCGGCGGCGCCGTCTCCTCGACGACCGGCGCGTCGGCGACCACCTGCGGCCGCGGGATGAACAGCGGCATCGCCACGGTCGGCGCGTTGGCCGGGTCGACGGTCATGCCCTCCGGCCGCCGGCCGACGCGCAGGCGCACCGGCTTCCCGGGATCGTTGTTCCGTTCCGCCGGCGTGGTCTCGAACGCCGCCGGAGCACCCGGCGCGGCCGGATAGCCCGAATGTTGAGCTGGCACGAAGCCAGGCGGCGGCACGAAGTCAGGAGGCGGCAAGGCGCCTGGGGGCGGCACGAAGCCAGGCGGCGGCAAGGCGCCGGGCGGCGGTACCACCTGCGTAGGCCCCTCAGGCGGCGTAGGGAAGCTGTCTCCGGAAGGGAGAACGGGCGCGGGCGGCTCATCGGGCGCGCGATGAGCCCCGGCCGGCCGCATCCGCACGGTCGGCTCGCCGTTCCAGCGCTCCCGCTGGGACGGGTCGGTCCCCGGATCCATTCGCCACCTCGAATCGCCCGTGCTTGCGCTCGCAGCCACGACCATAGTGGCATCCGGCGACACTTCCGGTCGGGGAGGATTTCGCGCGACGGGCCGCACACGGGCCCGCTACCCTCGGTGCCTGCTTCCCCCCATCGCGATAGGCTGAGCGACCGATGCCCGAGCTGAAGAGCCAGACAAATCCCACCGCCCGCGCCCTCACCGAGGCCCAGCGCCGCGCAGTGCACGAGCTGCTGCGCGTCTCCCCGGTCGCCGACGAGCTCGGCCGGCGCTTCGCCATGGCCGGCAAGGAGCTGCATCTCGTCGGCGGCTCGGTGCGCGACGCCCTGCTCGGGCGGCTCGGCGACGATCTGGACTTCACCACCGACGCGCGGCCCGAGGAGACGCTGCGCATCATCGAGGGCTGGGCCGAGGCGGTCTGGACGACCGGGCAGGAATTCGGCACCATCGGGCTGGCCCGCCGCGGCCTGCGCATCGAGGTGACGACGTTCCGCGCCGACGCCTATGACCGGGTCAGCCGGAACCCGATCGTGCGGTACGGCGACAAGCTCATCGACGACCTGCGCCGCCGCGACTTCGCCGTCAACGCGATGGCGGTCTCGGTGCCCGGGCACGAGTTCACCGACCCCTATGGCGGCCTGACCGACCTGGCCGAGCGCGTGCTGCGCACCCCGGGCGCGCCGGAGGAGTCCTTCGCCGACGACCCGCTGCGCATGCTGCGCGCCGCCCGGTTCGTGAGCCAGCTGGGCTTCGGGGTGGCGCCGGACGTGCGGGCGGCCATGGTCGCGATGGCGGGCGACCTGTCCCGGATCACCGCCGAGCGGATCCGCGACGAGTTCGTCAAGCTCATGTGCGGCGCCGACCCGGTCGCCGGCCTGCGCCTGCTGGTCGACACCGGCCTGGGTGAGCAGTTCCTGCCCGAGCTGATCGGCCTCAAGCTGGAGATCGACGAGCACGCCCAGCACAAGGACGTCTACGAGCACACGCTGATCGTGGTGCGCAACGCGATCGGCCACGAGCGCGAGGGCGCCGATTTCACGCTGCGCATGGCCGCGCTCATGCACGACGTCGGCAAGCCGGCCACCAAGGCCGTCGGGCCCGACGGCGGGGTGAGCTTCCACCACCACGAGATCGTCGGGGCGCGGCTGACCAAGCAGCGGATGAAGGCCCTGAAGTTCCCGAAGGACGTGATCTCGGACGTGGCCGAGCTCGTCGCGCTGCACCTGCGCTTCTACGGGTACGGCCGCGGGGAGTGGACGGACTCGGCGGTGCGCCGTTACGTGACCGACGCCGGACCGCTGCTGTCCCGCCTGCACAGCCTCACCCGCTCCGACGTGACCACCCGCAACCGGCGCAAGGCGGCCCAGCTCGCGGCCGACTACGACGCGCTGGAGGAGCGGATCGCGCGCATCGCCGCCGAGGAGGACCTGGCCCGGGTCCGGCCCGACCTCGACGGCAACGCGATCATGGAGCTGCTGGGAGTGCCCGCGGGCCCGATCGTCGGCCGCGCCTGGCGCTACCTGAAGGACCTGCGCCTCGAGCGCGGCCCGCTGGAGCACGACGAAGCCATCGCCGAGCTTATGACGTGGGCGCAGGCCGAAGGGATCACGACACCCGGATCTCGCTGATCCGCACGCCGAGCTTCGGCGGCCCGTCCGGGGTGCCGGTCGTCGTGCCGGCCGCGGCGATCCGGTCGAGCAGGTCGAGCCCGCTGGTCACCGTGCCGAAGACGGTGTAATCGGGCGGGATGTCGCTGTCCTTGTACGCCAGGAAGAACTGCGACCCGTTCGTCCCCGGCCCGGAATTGGCCATCGCCAGCGTCCCCCGCGGGTACGGCGGCAGCGTGGTGGGCAGGTTCTCCTCGCCGTACTGGTATCCCGGCGTCCCGGTGCCCGTCCCGCTCGGGTCTCCGCACTGCAGGACGTACAGCCCGTCCGTGGTCAGCCGGTGACACGACGTGTCGCTGAAGAAGTCGTCGCGGGCCAGGTGCACGAAGGAGTTCACGGTGCAGGGGGCCCGGTCGGCGTACAACTGGATCCCGATGGCGCCGAGGTTGGTCTCCATCGTGGCGGCCACCCGCCCGGTGAGCGTGGCCTTGGGCGCGGGCGTGGCGACCAGGCGCGTGTCGCCCTCGCCGCGCCCGGCCGAGGCGTAGGCGCAGGGCACCCCACCGGGCACCGCCGAACGTGCGCCGGTCGGCCCGGCGGCGGCCGCGCTGGACGCCGGCGACTCGATGATCGGCGCCCCGACCTGCGGCGCCGGCCCCCGCTCGGCACCGCTTGCCCCGCTGCTGGCGATGGCCCCGCCGATCGCCTCGACCGACCGACCCGACTGGCTCAACACGAGGTAGGCGACCAACCCGCAGACCATGAGGGCGAGCGCCCCGCCGCCGACGACGGGCACGATCCAAGAAGCGCGCGGCGGCGTGGGGCCGGACGGGAGCGCCTGGGGCGGAGGGAGCGGAGGGTCTTCGCGGGAGGAGCGCGGCGCGGCGTCGCGCATCGGCCCGGACCGCACCGCGCCGGGTCGCCCCGGCTCGGGCGCGGCGGGCGGCAGCGGCTCGGCCAGCTCCGGCGGCCGCGTGGCGCCGGGCTCCGGTGGTGTTGACATATTGTAATCGTACGACTACATATAGCCACTGGTTCGGCAGTTGTTGCTCCTTGTCGGAAGCCCGACCGGCGGGCGTCGGGCATGTGGCGTTTCGGTCGCTTCTGCGCGTAGACGGGGTCCGCTACCGTCGCTAACACATGAAACCGGCCGCACCCCTGGGGGCCGGGCTTTTCCTTGAATCTGGAGGCAGACATGCAGCCGTGTCCCAACTGCGGCGGCATGGGCATTGATGCGAACGGCTACTGCACGCAGTGCCGCACATATCGAGGCGTCCCGCAGGCGCCACAGCAGCCGACGAGCGGCACGCCCTACAGCGGCGCACCGTACGGCGGACAGCAGCCCTATGCCGGATACCCCGCGAGCTCGACGCCGTCGTACCCCGAATATCCCGCAAGCTCGGTACCGTCGTACTCCGACCCGATCAGCGCCCCGCCGAGCGCCTACGGCGCGACCTACGGCGGCAGCGGCGGCGGCTCCTCGCGCAACAAGTACCTGACCCCGATCCTCGCGCTGTCCGGCGTGCTCGTGGTCCTGGTCGTCGCGATCGTCGTGGTCGCCGTGGTCAAGAAGGGCGGGGACGACAAGAAGGCCGACCCGCAGGCCGGCGGGCCGACCGGCGGCGCGACCGCCACAGCCACCGCCAAGGCGACCGGGAAGCCGACCGCCGCGATCGACACGTGTGTCATCGGGACGTGGAACACGACGCAGTACACGATCCAGCAGGTCGTCGAGAACGTCGGCAACGTGCCGATCACGCTGCAGAAGAACGGCTCGACGGTGAAGCTCACGCCCGAGGGTCACTTCACCGAGACCTACAAGGACAGCACGTTCACCGGCAACCCGACCGTCCAGGGCACGGCGGTGCCGATCACGATCACGATCAACGGCACGGTGACCGGGGACGTGGCCACCAGCAACGGCAGCTTCACCTACACGAACGTGTCGGCGACGGGCACCACCAACCTGAAGGCGCCCTCGGCGAACATCGACGAGACCGATCCCCTCGACGCCGACGACAGCCCGGCGAAGTACAGCTGCAGCGGCTCGACGCTCACGATCATCGGGCCGCAGTTCACCCAGACGCTCAGCAAGAGCAGCTAGAACTCCTGAGTGCCACCGGGCACGCGCCCGCCGGGGCCGGCGATGTCGTCGCCGACCCGGCGGGCCCAGCGGCCGCCCAGCGCCGCGTAGCCGGCCGCGGCCAGTACGTAACCCACGGCGACCACGCCGAGCACCGGCGCCGACCGCCCGTCGTCGGGCAGGGTGAGCGCGCCGAGGTACATCCCGGCCACCAGCGTCACGTTGAACGCGGTGTCGTTGAGGCTGAAGACCCGCCCGCGGAACTCGTCGGCGCACTCGTGCTGCAGCGACGTATCGGTCACGATCTTGATGCCCTGGGCCGCGACGTTGGTGACGAACACCGCGCCGAGCAGCAGCACCGGGTCGAAGGGCAGCCCGAAGCCGAGGATGGCCGCCCCGGTGGCCGCGAGCAGGGCCGCCACCCAGCGCCAGCCCCCCACGCGGCGGGTGATCGGGGGTGTCACGAACGACGCGATGAGCATCCCGACGCCACCGGCGAGAAAAGCATTGGCGAGGGTACCGAAGGAGCCGCTCACGTTGCTGCCGTGGTTGAACGCGGTGCGGAAGAGCAGCAGGCTGGCGAGCAGGATCACGCCGTACAGCAGCCGGAACATCGCCTGCGCGAGCATCAGGTAGGCGGCGCCGCGCTTGGTCACGAGATGCCGCGCCCCGGCCGCCGTGCCGCGGCTGGTCTCGCGGATCGCGCCGAGGATCGAGCCGCCCCGCCGGCTCGCGGCGTCCGGGCCGAGCTCGTCGGGGCCGAACGAGACCCGCCCGACGAGCGCGGAGACCAGGTAGAACACTGCGGCGAGCGCGGCCACCAGCGCGTAGCCGTGAAACGACGTGCCCAGGATCGCCCTGATCAGCGCCGCGCCCAGCCCGATGCCGGCCGAGAAGCTCAGCGAGCCAAGCGTGGCGGCGAACGAGTTGGCGGTCACCAGCATCTGGTCGGTGACCACGTGCGGCGTCGCGGCGGACAGGCCGGCCAGGAAGAACCGGTTGAGGCCGATGACGATCAGGGCGAGCAGGAACGGTGCCGGCGAATGCTCCCCCCACCAGACGTAGAGCGAGATCGGCAGCACCAGCCCCGCCCGGATCAGGTTGGCCACGCTCACGATGGAGCGTCGGCGCCAGCGATCCAGGAACACCCCGACGTAGGGCCCGATCAGCGAGTACGGCAGGAGCAGAATCGCGAAGCCGGCCGCGATGGCCATGCCGCCGGCCCGCTTCTCCGGGTTGAACAGCACGCTGCCGGCCAGCGCGCCCTGGAAGAGCCCGTCGCCGACCTGGGCGATCATCCGGACCGCCACCAGCCGGCGGAAGCCCCGCTGCCGCAGCACGGCCCGGACGAAGTGCGTGTGGGGCTGAACGGCGGCGAGGGCAGACACGGCCAAAGCCTACGGCGCGCGAAGGGCCCGCGCGGGTGCCGCGGGCCCTTCGCGAACGGGGTCCTACTTCTTGGGGGCCTCGACCGCGGGGCGGCCGTTGACCGGCTCGGCGTCGTCCTGGGCCAGCCCGCCCAGCTTGCTGAGCAGCTTGGGCAGGTCAATGCCGGTGAGGTCGGTGCCCAGCTGCAGGCCCTGGGCGACGTTGTTGGCCACCGACTTGGTGATCGACGACGCGCCGTCGGTGGAGATCACCGTCATCTTGTCGATGTTGCTCATCGGGTCGCTGGCCGCCTTGACCACGTCCGGCATGACGCGCACGAGCAGGTCGAGGATGGCCGCCTCGCCGTAGGTGGCGAACGCGTCGGCCTTGAGCTTCATCGCCTCGGCCTCGGCCTGGCCGCGGGCCAGGATGGCGGACGCCTCGGCCGAGCCCTCGCGCTCGAGCGCCTCGGCGATGGCGACGCGCCGGCGCTGCTCGGCCTCGCCCTCCTTGGCGCCCTCGATGGCGTTGGCCTCGGCCAGGGCCGCGCGGCGGGACCGCTCGCCCTCACCGGTGAGGCGGGCCTGCTCGGCCTGGGCCTGCGCGTTGGCGATGGTGGCCTGCCGCTGGGCCTCGGCCTTGGCGATGGTCGCGTTCTTGGCCGCCTCGGCCTCCTGCTCGACCCGGTACCGCTCGGCGTCGGCCGGCTTGCGCACCTCGGTGTCGAGCTGGCGCTCCTTGAGCTCCGCGTTGCGCTCGGCGACCTTCTGCTGCTCGGCGAGGATCGCCTGGTCCCGCTCGGCCTGGGCGAGCGGGCCGGCCGCGGCCGACTTCGCCTTGGCCGCGTCGATCTCGGCCTGGATGCCCGCCTGCTTAAGGGCGAGGTTGCGGTTGGCCTCGGCGATCGCCTCCTCGGACTTGAGCCGCTCCGACTCGGCGGCCTGGCGGGCCTGCGCCTCGGCGATGGAGGCGTCGCGCAGCACGCGGGCGGCCTCCGGGCGGCCCAGGTCGGCCAGGTACGAGCCGTCGGCGAAGATGTCCTGCAGCTGGAAGGCGTCGAGCACCAGGCCCTGGTTGGTCAGCGAGTGCTCGGCCTCCTCGGCGACCGCGCTGGCGAAGGCGGTGCGGTCCCGGATGATCTCCTCGATCGTGAGCCGGCCGACGATCGAGCGCAGCGCGCCGGCCAGGACCTCGCTGGTGAACAGGTCGATGCCCTGCTGCTGGTTGAGGAAGCGCTGGGCGGCGGCGCGGATCGCGCCTTCGGTGCCGCCGACCTTGACGATCGCCACGCCCTGCAGCTTGGCCCGGATGCCCTGCTTGCTGACCGCGCCGTTGATCTCGACGTGGATGCGGCGGCTGGACAGGTCGAGCACCTGCAGCTTCTGCACGATCGGCATCACGAAGACCGAGGCGCCCATGACGACCTTCTGGCCGGACAGGTCGGTCGAGCGGGTGCCGTCGACGGCCTGCACCGACTTGCCCTTGCGGCCGGTGATGATGAAGGCCTCGTTCGGGCCGGCCACCTTGATGCGCGACACGATGAAGATCACCAGGAACAGGATCAGCAGCACGCCGCCGCCGATCGCTACGAGCAGGACGGTATCCATCGACAACCCTTCCGAGGGGGGTACTTACAGAGTTGTTTCTTCGACGATCACGCTGGTGGGGCTCGTCGCCTCCACCACGAGGACCCGGGCGCCGAGGGGGATCGGGCGGTCGGCGCGGGCGCTGAGCTTGACCGGTTGGCCGCCGAGGGAAATACGGACCTCGCCGAAGGCGTTGCCCGCGATGGCGGTGACGACCACGCCGGTGGTGCCGATCATGTCGAGCTGCGTCGGGGTCGCGTCGGTGCGCATGTTCATGGCCATGCGGGCCATGCGGGTCGCCGCCCAGGCGGTCGGCAGGGCCGCGACCACGCCCGCGGCGACCGGCACCAGCAGGCCGCCGGAGCCGGTGAGGGCGGCCACCGCGGCGCCGGCGAAGCCGAAGGCGCCGATGAAGCCTGCGACGGCGGGCACCGAGAAGGGCCCGGCGGCGTCGGGATGGCCGAAGTGGAAGAGGTCACCGATGAGCACGGACAGGGCCAGCACCACGACACCGACTCCGCCGATGACGAGGAACGTCGTCTCCACCGTCCCCTCCCCTCCAGGACAACTGGAGGGTAACCCCCCTGCGCCACCCGGGTCGTCGGGCAAAAGGAGCACAATCGACGCCATGCGGTGGGTGGAGGTACAGGCCCCGATCGATGCGCTGGGTGTGGCGTCGGACGAATCTGGCATTTGCCGCGTTCAGTTCGGCGGGGTGCCCGAGGGCCGGCCCGTGTCGCCGCCCGACGAGCTGCTCGAGCGCGCCGCCGACGAGCTGACGCGGTACTTCGCCGGCGAGGCGGTCGACTTCACCGTGCCGCTGTCGGTGCAGGGCGGCTCGTCCTTCGAGCGGGCGGTCTGGTGGCAGCTCTACACGATTCCGTACGCCGAGATGCGCACCTATGGCCAGATCGCCGCGGCGGTTGGGGAGCCGGACGCGGCCCGGGCGGTCGGCACCGCGTGCAACCGCAACCCGATCCCGGTCATCATCCCCTGCCATCGGGTGGTCGGGGCCGGCGGCAAGCTGGTCGGCTTCGGCGGGGGCCTGTGGCGCAAGAAGCACCTGCTGGAGCTCGAGGCCCGGGTGCGCATCGAGCGGGAGTTCGGGCTGTTCTGAAGCGCAAAAGGGCCGGCCCGCACGCGGACCGGCCCTTTTGCGTGAGCGATCTAGCGCTCGATCTCGCCCTCGATGAACGCCTCGACCGAAGCGTGGGCGTCGTGGTCGCTGTACTGCACCGGCGGCGACTTCATGAAGTAGCTCGACGCGGACAGGATGGGGCCGCCGATACCGCGGTCCTTGGCGATCTTGGCTGCCCGCAGCGCGTCGATGATCACGCCGGCCGAGTTCGGCGAGTCCCACACCTCGAGCTTGAGCTCCGCGTTCAGCGGCGTGTCGCCGAACGACTTGCCCTCGAGGCGGATGTACGCCCACTTGCGGTCGTCGAGCCACGGCACGTGGTCGGACGGGCCGATGTGCACGTCGGACTTCACCATCTCGTGCGGGATCTGGGAGGTCACCGACTGGGTCTTCGAGATCTTCTTCGAGACCAGGCGGGTGCGCTCCAGCATGTTCATGAAGTCCATGTTGCCGCCGAAGTTGAGCTGGTAGGTGCGCAGCAGCTCGACCCCGCGGTCCTCGAACAGCTTGGCCAGGGCGCGGTGCACGATCGTGGCCCCGACCTGGCTCTTGATGTCGTCGCCGACGATCGGCAGGCCGGCGTCCTCGAACTTCTTGGCCCAGACCGGGTCGGAAGCGATGAAGACCGGCAGCGCGTTGACGAAGGCGCAGCCGGCGTCGATCGCGGCCTGCGCGTAGAACTTGTCGGCCTCCTCGGAGCCCACCGGCAGGTAACACACGACCACGTCGACCCGCGCCTCGCGCAGGGCGGCGGCCACGTCGACCGGCTGCTCGTCGGACTCCTCGATGATCTCGCGGTAGTACTGCCCCATGCCGTCGAGCGTCGGGCCGCGCTGGACGGTCACGCCGGTGGGCGGCACGTCGCAGAACTGGATGGTGTTGTTCTCGCTCGCGCCGATGGCGGCGGCGAGATCCTGCCCGACCTTCTTCGCGTCGACGTCGAACGCCGCCACGAACTCGACGTCGCCGACGTGGTAATCGCCGAACTTGACGTGCATGAGACCCGGTACCCGGTCATTCGGGTCGGCGTTGCGGTAGTACTCCACGCCCTGAACCAGGGACGAGGCGCAGTTGCCGACACCGACGATGGCAACGCGGACGGAGCCCATCGCGGATGCCTCCTTCTTGTTGGTCACGATGACCGCTCCGGACCTTCTGCCGAAGGCGGCTGAGGGGTGTTGCCTTTGCGTTCGTTCGCAATGAGCTCTTCGAGCCAGCGAACCTCGCGCTCGCAGGCCTCCAGGCCGTGGCGCTGCAGCTCGCGCGTGTAGGTGTCGAGCCGCTCGGCGGCCCGGCTCAGCACGTCGCGCATGCCTTCGCGGCGCTCCTCGACCCGCCGGCGGCGGCCCTCGAGGATCCGCAGCCGGGTCGCGGGGTCGGTGCGCGCGAAGAACGCGAAATGGACCCCGAAACCGGCCTCGCTGTCGTAGGTCTCGGGACCGGCGGCGCTGAGCAGCTCCTGGAACCGCTCCTTGCCCTCCGCGGTGATCGTGTAGACCACGCGGCCCCGCTTGCCGGTCAGCAGGGGCACCTCCTCGGCGCTCGCCGGCATGTCCGCCGGCGGCGCACCCTCGGTGATCCAGCCGTCCGCCTGCAGGCGGCGCAGCGTGGGGTACAGCGATCCGTAACTGATGGCGAAGCGGAACGCCCCCAGCTTGGTCGTGAGCTGCTTGCGCAGTTCATAACCGTGCATCGGGGACTCGTGAAGCAGACCCAGGATCGCCAAATCGAGCACTCCTGGCCTCCTTCCCGTAACCAGCCCGATGTATCGGTCCGATACATCGAACGGTAAGCCGGGGTTCGGCGGGATGCAACAAATCCGACCAAGTGGTCTTGGGCACAGCGCCGCTCGTCAATCGCGCGACTACCGATCGTGACCACGCTCGCCGTGGGACGCCGGACCGCGTACCCTCGGGCCCATGCGCACCCAGCGTCAGGTTGTGGACTTCTCCTTGCGGAGACGCGCCCTCCTGCGCGAGGTGCAATCGGGCCGCGTCGGCACCTATGAGGTGTGCGACGCGTCGCCTTACCTGAAGAGTGCTGCGAAGTTCCATGGCGAGCCGACGGACGAGCTGTGCCCGATCTGCCGGCGCGAGAACCTCACCCACGTGCACTACATCTACGGCGACGAGCTGCGGCAGTCCTCGGGGCAGGCCCGCCGCCTCGCCGAGCTGCCGGTCCTGGCGATGACGCTGAGTGAGTTTCACGTCTATGTCGTGGAGGTCTGCCGCGCCTGCGGCTGGAACCACCTCGTCGAGCAGTACCTCCTCGGGCGCGACGGCCTCGCGGCCGACCCGGAAGACGGCGAACGGCCGTCGCGGCTGCGGGGAGGGGCAGCCGAGTGAACCCGCTGCGAGTGAACCCGGGCCGAGCGCCGGCGCGTTGTAGAGACAGATCCGCGATGCGCCGCGACGGCGCCGCGGCTCTACGGGCGTCGGGTGAGTGGCTCAGGTCACAGACCTGATGGCGACGGAGCATGCGACGACGATGCAACCGGCAAGGTGGGACGAATGAACTACGGTGACCCGAGCAACCCCCAATCGGGCCGCGCGCAGGTTCCCGGAATGCAGCCGGAACCACCCTCCCCTCACTCTCCCGTCCCGCCGCCGCCTCCGACGGCCGGCCGTGCCCAGGTCGGGCGCGCAAGCGTCGGCTCGGCCAGTGTGGGTTCCGCGCGCGTGAGCCCGCCCGGCGAGCCGACCACCGGTCGGGCCTCGGTGACCGGATCCGCGAGCGTGGGCGCCGCCCGTGTCCCCTCGGGCGAGCCGACCACCGGCCGCGCCTCCGTGACCGGCTCCGCATCGGTGCCCGGCGCGGCGGGGCGCGCCTCCGTGGGCCGCGCGGTCGTCGGGTCGGCCTCCGTCGGGCTGGGCGACATCGTCGATGGACCGGGCGGCCCGCCGCGCGACCTGCCGCCGGGCGGTGCCGGAAGCGGCTCGGGCGGCAAGGGTGGCCGCAGCGTGACGGCGAAGGCGAAGAAGCGCCGCCGGCGCAACATTCTCATCGCGTCGATCGCGGCGTTCATCATGATCGCGGGCATCGGCATGGTCAGTGGGACGTACTACTTTGACCAGGTCGCGTTGCCCGATGACATCGCGATCAACCAGTCGACGACGATCTACTACTCCGACGGGGTCACGCCGATGGGTCGCATCGGTGAGAA